>NZ_LLYU01000016.1:0-77575 GCF_002049515.1 Marinobacter sp. tcs-11
TTATGTTGGGAGGAGAAAGCTATCGACTGAAGCAGAAAGTTACAAGCTAGACTATAAAGGGTGGGTCAATTTTATTGGCCAAAGGTGGGTCAAAATAAATGGCCATTGACAGATGGTTAGCATTGGCGCCAGAGGCATACATCAGCATGTGTCCAAAATGCTTTATAGCGCGGTTTGCAAAGTGCCTAATGGTCTCCAAAGAAAACGCGAACCCCGTTGCCTCCAACGAAGTTTTTGTGAAGTTGTATTTGTTTGTGCTTTGATTTGTCCAACCGATGCCTAAGTTGCCCGTTTTTCTTTTGACGGATTCGATATCGGTATCAAAACCATTCTCAGAGAAGGCGGCTTCTCTCCAAGTTCGTTTTTTTCCTCTTGCTTCATAGTCTGTGTAATTCGAGTTTCTGAAGCTGAAAGCAATATAGTTCTCGTAACCCAAGTCTGTTAGTCGGACCACAAGAGGTATTGCGGTCGAGGTTTGGCCGAGAGCTACTTGACTATATGCCCAAAAAAAACGGCTGTGTATTTGGTAGGAGTTTTTCGCTTCATTCTCGTTTAATCGAGGTTGCGGGAGGCTCTGATAGTTTCTCGTTATTTGGATAGCCCAATTTCTGACGGTAGAAAAAGGAACATTTATTGAAAGGCTTATGACTAGGGCCATGGCGTGTTGGTTGGAGGCTGCCCAGTCGACACTCTTCCCTTTTTTTTCGCCAACGTTAGATAGCCGGCTCTCGTGAAATAGGTATTGGGTGTAATCTAAATAAAGTACTTTGGCAGAAGCAATTGAGTGCAGCTCCTCGCTGCGTCTATGCCCGTCAATCCATTCCAATACCACGCCGATTTGCATGACTTGTCGTCCTTGAAGCACTCCGGTTATGGCTTGTTTGACGACGTTGGTCATAAGCCTGCATCTTTTGGGACACAAGCTAGCAAGGTTTACCCTTCGCCCAAATACAGAAGACTTGTGAATTTGAGGGATTAAGCTCGCACGATCCAAATAGCAAAGTTTGGCTATGTTCGCTGTAGATTTTCCGTTGAGTCTGAGCAGAACTCGTTCGGGGTGGATGTTTTTAGGCGGTTTGTCTACTGAGTTGGCGATTAAATCATAAGTTTCCAAATCTACAAAGAGATCGCTAGTGTATTCATAATCTTGCTGCAAGGAGAGTTTTGGGGCCCAGCTTTCGATTTCAGGGGAGTCAATGCCAAGGCTTATGCTCAAGATATAGCTCATGCCGACTTGGTGGTTTGTGGCACTGTTTATTTTGAAGGTTTTGTTTGCAACGCACTTATCCAGGTGTGCGCTGAAGTCTTGATAAAGGCTTTTTGCTCGTTCCAAATCGTAAATGTCAGGATCTTTATTTGCCCTGTCGATCCAGTCAAAGGCAGTTTTCACCGAACGAGATTGGCTTAGCGTTGTCCGCCCGTTAAGCATGTCTCTGATCCAGTGCGAGACAATACGACATCTGCTGCGGGATAGGCTTGCTGGGTTCACGTATAGCTGCGCTTTCTGGCTTTTCCCGCTCCCTTGTTTTACAAGCGACGCGCGATCCAGATAACAAAAATTGAAAGCCTTAATGGTTTCGGAGGTCTTTTTGGTGAAGCGTATCTCAGTGTTTTGAGGAGGAGTTTCTTCGTCTTGATATAAATCCTTGCCGGCAAATAATACGACTGGTTCCACCTTTTTGAACTGTTCGAACCAAGGGTTAAAATATGAAGGGCAAACGACCGTTGCCCACTTTTTACTGTCGGTGCGTTTGATGCCAGTGGAATACTCAATGATCATTTGCAGAGCGTGTTGCAAGTTTCCAGCGGATATGGGCTTTAGCCCTTCATGCGAATTCGGATCTTCCTGTTTTTGATGGACTAACTGAATTAGGTGGGAGGTGTACTGTTCGTACAAGCGTCTCAGGGTTTTTTCACTGTATAAAAGGCTATTGAGGCTTTTCTGGTCAATCCAGTTCAATGCTTGGCCAATGTGCTGCGCGCGCCTTGGTTTGCATTCTCCACCCACTATCCCTTGGAGCCAGTTCGTTACCAACTCCACTCTTTGAAAGCACAGGGACTCTGGGTTAACAAGAAAGTCTCTCGTTTTTTCATGTGGTAGCTTTCCATTATTCAGAGATTGGCGCTCTAGGTAGCAGTATTGAAATATTGCAAAGGTCTCCAAATATGAATTTTGCCATCTCACAACTGTAGTTTCCGGGCTTTTGAGCTTCTCGTTGGTAGGCTCCAGAGGCACCAGAAGTTCCTGGGTTTTTATTGCTTTAAGCTGGCTCAGACTACTCATAGTGACTGTTGCCGACTGTTGATCTCTAGCCAGGCTGCGTAACTGTCTTCAGTGCAATCTACGTGCTCTCTGTTTGAGTCGTAGGACAGATAATCGTGCGTTGTGCCGGGATTGGCGTGGCCCATTCGGGCGGATAGATCAATTATAACCTTGCTCGGAGAATGCCCTTTATCGATGAAGTGTCTGACATAATTCATGCCATACGTTGCGCGGGTATCATGGAAGCGAAAGTATTTGAAGTCAGGGTGCTGTTTTCTGATCTTTTCTATGAGCCGATGTATCAGATTATTTAGAGCTCGTCCTCTTGCGATCGGGAAGTCGATGCGATTTTCCGATGCAACCCGGCTGCTAAAACTCGGGTCTTCTCGGTGTAAAATCTCAGCTCTGCTGGTGTAGTATGGCGTACCGTCTTGTGTGAGAAATATGTAGTTTCGATCTGAATCGCCGTAAAAGCTCTCATTACGGCGTTTCTTTGCGTCTGTGGAATTCGAATAATCAAGAAGCATTTGCGCCACGGGGCGGGGGATATGGAGAAGGTAATGTTTAAGGTTACCTTTGTTTTTTACATCGATTTCAGTTCCCGCACCAACTTTTAGTTTCAGCTCCTGGCCTGACTGTTTCTCCAGTAAATTTTTGATGTGGTGGATTCTGAGAGTGCAAACGGTCTGTTTTCGTGCCCCCGTAGTGCATGCAAAAAGAAACATCAGCTCAAATACTCGATTCCCATAGGCTTCAAGAGCGCCAGTAATTATTCGCTGTTCATCAGGGTTGAGAGGTCTTAGTTTGCCTCCATCATTTAGGTGTTCCGTGTCTGCGTCAGAGTCGCGTCTTGGGATTTTTATGGCCAAATCCGTTGTCAAAACTTCTTTGATTCTCATCAGGCCTGTGCGATTAACGTAGGGAATGCCTGCAACTCTCTCCTCGTATGGGGCGTTAGAGAGCTCAGAGGCATCGACAAGTCTTCCGTTAATCAAGCTTCTGTAAAAGCTAACGACTATACCCATGCGGGTTTTGGCGACCCCTAGTGAAATGGGAGGTGGTGTTTTCCGTATTTGCCTCATTAAATATCTGCGATATGCATAGGTTACTCGCTCATGAGGATCATCAGGGAATGTGAATTCGTTGATGTTGTTTCCCTCAGCCTGGTTATGCTCCAGCCATCGAAGAAAAGCTAACAAATGAACGGCATGGGTTTCGAAGGTCTCAACGGTGATTCTTTCAAATTTGGCTCTCTCCGATAACTCATGCATTAAGTAGAGGTTGCCAACATCCCAAGGTTCACCGTTTCCACGGAACAGCATAGGGAAGTTCCGAATAATCCCTTCTTCTCTTATTACAGATAGTGAATAGGGGGCTTGGAATCGATACGGAGAAAATATCGCCAAGTTTTCCGCCTCGTAATCGACTCTGCGTGGAATAAAAATTCGTATCTTCGAAAGGCGGGCTGATGAGTTGAGAGGTTCCTTAGAGAAATTCCCCGGCTTCATTGCTGGCTATCCATACAGTATTTATGTGCACAGGCTAATGCGTGTACAGTAGTGTGTCAACTCATTACGTGTACCGTAATACGCCAACGGGGTAATGAATTATCCGTCCGAAAACGGCGGGTACGGAATGGCATCAGTTCGGCCACAACCTCACCCCCCTTATGCCAGTCACCAAACGCGGAAATAAGAGCCAAGCGGACAGCCGCCTCACCCGGACTCTCACCGACAACCTGCCGAGCCCTCTTCTTTGGGGCACCCTTACCACCAGTTGTTGATCCCGGCCGCCGCTCCCGGGGAACCTTGGCCCCCGATGATTCAGCGAGGGCCCTTTCAATTTGGCGGGACGCCCATGATGAAATACCCGACTGCCCAAGCTCGCCACCCTTGGTTAATCGCTCCAAATCAGCCTTATTGGTAACCCGCATAATGAAAACCTTTGCAGAGCTCTATCATGTTTCGCAGAGGATATTATAACTCGTATTATTTGACCATAGTACGCCTATGGCGTACCATTGCGTTAAAGCAACTACGAGGCATAACCATGTTGAAATCAGAATGCACAGCAAAACCGACCTGGAAGCAGATCACCGACCCAATGCTTGGGATGATCATTGCATTGATGGTGATGATCACAAACAGCCCAACCGCCAGCGCGAACGGAGACTTTACGATCAGCGGGAAAGGAACCGTTACACAGGTGATTGATGGAGACACAGCGAGAATCGCGCCGCACTCCATGGAATTGCTGTACGCACTGAAAGCGCAGGCACAAAGAGCCCAAGATGATTATCAACGCAAACTGGACATAGACCGGATCTACAACACAAACGCCCGAACACCCACCATCCTGGTCAGGCTAACCAACATCGATACGGCAGAATCCGTACACCCTGACGCCACCCGAAACTCAGCAGCCGGAATCAAAGCATCCGAGTACGCAAAAGGGAAATTTGAAGGGAAAAACGCTCTACTGACCTGCCACACCATTGGCTACTACGGCAGACCAATATGCAACATCATCACTGCCGACGGCGATTGGGGCGATATTATGATCAGAGCGGGATTTACAAAATATGTGACCAAATACGGCCGACACCACGACAGAAAATGGCACGAAGCTTACCGAAGGGCCGAGACTGAAACGTTTAACTGAGCTCACCTATCCCGGAAGCCGCTTAATCAGCGGCTTCCCTCTTTCCACTACAGCAAAGACCCCCTGCTCCACCAGAAAGCCTACGAAGGTCTGCCCGGCCCCCAGCCACTGCCATCCATCCAGCTCACTGGCCTTCCAGCCCTCAACTTTCGCATACGAGGTTAAAGATACCTCTTTTGCCCCAAGCAAACCCGCCCACTCCCGGGCCAAATCACGCTCGATGTAACCAAGCCAGTGAACAATCTCATCCGGAGCAATTTCGAGCACCGTTCCATCCCGGAGCGGACCCAGATCCCTATACGCCATATTCATCCGGAACCGAAGGTACACGCTTAGCCGGCCTCCGCAACAACCCACCACCCATCAACAACATCAGCACCATACCTTTTGCGCCACTCATTGAGAACACGATGGTTTCCACCCCGCGTTTTTACAACTTCGCCGGTATGCGGATTGGTGTATTTCCTGGTTTGACGGCGCCCACCAGGAACCTTCGAACCAACGGGCTTGCTTGCCAGTTTCTCCTGGGCAGAAGATGACGCGCCTTGCTCTGGACCCTTGGCTACCCCACTATCAACAGTCGGCTTTTTCGGAGATCGAGTTGATATCGTTACCTTCTTAGCTGGAACCAATGAACCGCCCGTGGCCGAGGGTGGCTCAGTTTTCGACTTGGCTCCACGATTACCGCGCTGACGGACTGCACTCTTGTTTCCGCCCTGCTTACCCGATCGATCACCCTGGTTTATGCTCTCGGCCTGACCAACATCAGCACGCCCGCCAGGCGAAGCTTTAGCCTCCAACCCATCACCCTCGTAACCATAGGGCTTGGCCAGATCGAACAACGTGCAGAGAGCTTCCAATAGCTGCTCCGGAGTAAGCTCGTAGTCCGCCAGCAAGGCATCAATTTCATGCTTTATGCGCATGGCGGCCTCAATTGTCCGGTTTGACTTTAATTGCTCCAGCTCTTCTGAGATGCGCCGGAGCTCACGCTGTTTCTCCAAGTAAAGAGCCAAAGGCCCCATTTCTTCTGAGGGAACCATAAGAAACCTCTTAGTAAACAAAAACCCTGGGGGAAAACCATCTGGGCACAATAATACTACCTATTACGACAAAGACCAGAGCGCCAACCATAGGCCGCATCGAAGCAACCTCCGACAAGAAATACAAATCGTCACAATAATTCATTCTGTACTACCCCTTATGACTTGCAAGAAGGTAGCAACATAGGCATACTAAAACCATACCGATACCGACCACACCTCCGGAGAGGCAAAGCCATGAATTACTCCAAGACCAACAAGCAACACCGCGCAGCAACACTAGGCGTTAGCATTTTGACCGCTCTTACCCTGACCGCCTGCGGCGGCGGTGGTGGCGGCAGCAGCTCCCCCGAAAAGCCCAAGGCCCCAGCTATCACCGACAAGCCGCTTTCCCTGACAGTAGGCGAAAGCCAGACCGTTTCCCGGGAGCTTGACGGCAACATCGATACCGCCAGCCTGACAACCATTATCGAGAACCCGGCTATTGAGGTGGACGCCAACGGCAAAACCCTCTCCATCACCATTGGCGAACTTCAAAACGATGGGAATGCCCGCTTTACCGTCCAGACAAGCGCTAACAGCAAGTACACGGTAAGCATCAATGCCACCAACACCAGTGCAGCCGCATTGATTGATCAGGCGAACACCCTGACTGATTCTGCGGCGCCGAACCTCATGCTGGCGGACGAACTGAGGCTGCAAAGTATTCTCGCGGAACTGGAATATCTGGCCAAAGAGGTTTCCGAAACCCAGAAAGCACAAAGTGTTGACCAGGCCCTTGCTACCGCCACCGCAGTTGCACAAACCACGCAGCCTCAGATTGACGCCCTGACGCAAGCGGTAGCGGACTATGGCACCAGCCAGATCACTGAAGCGAACCTTGAGCAGCAGTTACTGATGACTCAATCGGTAGTACAGGCTTATGGCAATGCAGGTGAGCAAATCCTGTCAGCACACGCCAGCACTCTTACCACGATGGGGCTGGCACTTCCTGCAAACCTCGAAGACACATACCCGCTCACCTATGACGCGGATCTTGAACGGTACACACGGTTTACTCACGCAGACTTTGGGACGTTGAACGGCGACAGCTTTGATTTCAACGCCACTTATGACTTCTTCAACACCGTTTTCCCTTACGCCAAGTAACCGGCCAGCAGATACAGGAGATCACCCATGAAAGCGATCAAAACAACCGTCTCAGTTTCCTTGCTGGCCAGTGCGATTGCCGCAGGAACCGCCCTCTTTACTGCCCCGGCTGTTGCCAATGGTCTGGTAGATATGAGCATCCACGAAATCAATGGCAAGGTGCACCTGATCGTCAAGCGACAGCTTGTTGATGGCACCACCAAGTACGACCGCGTTACCGTACCGGCCAGCGAAGCAGACAAGCGCGAAGCCGAACTGCTCCAGGACCCTAACGTGCTTCTGGTTGAGCGTGATGTGGTCACCTACAACCCGGTACCGCTGACCAAAGCCCCCGTGTCCCGCATTCAGTCCCTGAGCATCACGAAAGCCTCCGAGGGCGCAGCTACTTACGCTGACCCGCTGTTCAACCAGCAGGATTACTTCACCCCGGGTCACGAATACAACAGCCGCCTGAGCGAAGCCCACCAGCGACTCGACTTCACCAACACCATCCGGATTGGCATTGTTGATGGCGGCTTTGTCCGCTCAGCAGATGTAAATTACGTGGAAGGCGTATCACTCGCCAACGGTCGCGGCCCCGAGTTCTATAACTCCGACGCCAATATCGAGTGTCCGTTCCTGCAGCCGGGCGAGGATATGAGTATCCACGGCCATTTTGTAGCTCAGGTAGCGGGTGCAACTTCCGATAATGGCCTCGGCATCGCCGGCGCGTCTCCGAACGTCGAACTGGTTGCGGCCCGCTCCATGAACTGCACCAACACCGGTATTCTGTCAGATAACGCCGAGAGCGTTCGCTGGCTGGCGCAAGACCTGACCATCACCGATCTGCCTGCCATCAGTGAGCCGGTCGATGTGATCAACATGTCTCTGGCGGCACAGACCAGCTGCCCGAGCTACATGCAAGACGCCATCGACTTTGCAACCAGCAAAGGCATCAGCGTGGTTGTCGCGGCAGGCAACGACTTTGCCGATAGCACCACCTACGCGCCCGCCAACTGCGACGGCGTGATCACCGTGGCCGCAACAACCGCCAACGGGTACCGCGCGGACTACACCAACGCTGGCGACAACATCACCATTTCCGCTCAAGGCTCTGCGATTCCCGCCCTTGACGAAAATGGCGCTCAAACCAGCATTTACGGAACCTCGTTTGCCTCTCCGCTGGTTGCGGGCATCATCGCCTCTGCCCTGTCTGAGCGTCCAGCCCTGAGCCCTTCGCTGATCGACAGCATTCTGACCAACGCGGGTAAGCCGGTACGCACCTTCAGCAATGAGCCAGTCCTTGATATGGGCGCTGGCATCCTTGACGCGATGCTGTTCCTGGATGGCGCTGGCGTGGCACGGGAAACCGTTACCGTTCAACCTGCCTTGTCTGGCGCCCGGGAGCAATTCACCGAAGCGCTGACGCACCCGGCCGCTGCACAGTACCTTCAGGCCCGCACCGGCGCTGCAGGAGTATGTGACATCGTGGAAGTGAATGGCGAAACACCAACAGGTACCGACTCCATTGCTGTATTCAGCGTTGCTCAAGGTGACCTGCTTAGCCCTCTGAGCACCACTGCAAACATTGTCCAGCGCACGGACACTATTGAGGCCATGGCCTTCACTGTGAACGAGCTGAGCGCAGAAGCCAGCGGTAACCGCCAGCTGGGCGTTGCTCACTGCGATCTGACCACCGGCACCAACTGTTCTGTGAAGGACACCATCAAGGCGCTGGACATTAGCAGCCTGCCAACTCCAACCGCCTGCATCTGAACCAGCAGCCGGGGCCTTCGCGCCCCGGCCACCTCCTGACAGGGAGCCGGACTATGACCACCACTACCCGCAATCACGTCGCACTCGCCCTTGTACTCGCTCCACTGATCAGCGCAACCCCAGCGTTGGGCCAGGAACACCCTCCAAGCGCTCAGGAAATGACCCAGCAAATCATTCAACGCTCATGCGAGAGCTACGGCCAGTCACTGGTGAGCGCCATACGAACCACAGCACACAACCTTTCCGACAGGGCTATGCTTGAGCGGAACCAGGTAACACTCAACCGGGTTGATCAGCAGAAAACCATCCGGAGCATTTTGGAAGGCATTATTGAAAGCGAACCAGACGCCGCCAGCCGCCAAATCATCACGAACGCAGCAAACGACTACCTCCGCTCCGGCAGAATAGAGTCTTTTGAACGTGGACTGACGGGACTCACAAGCGCTTGCATCAAGGCAAGAGCCAACCCGCAAGCATCGCCAAGCACCCCGCAAACGATCGAGGACGCGCCAGCGCCCAACAGGGAATGGCGATATCGTGACGACAACCAGGAACAGACACCAGAGCAACCCCGACGATCAACACTGCCATCCCGGGACAGCTATCTGTAATCGCCAGAGAGCGCGCCGCCAGAGGCAAGCGCGACAGCCCCGCGCGCCAAGTGCGGGGCACAAGAGAATCAGTATAGAAGCGCACATAGTGCGCCCTAAAGGCAAGGTCACAAACAATGAACGCAAGACGTAGCCGCGAGGACATTAATCGACGCACGTTACTGGCCATGGCAAGGGAACTCACCACCCACAACAGCATTGATTTTGAAAGCCTGTCCGACGAAGACCTTGAACAACTGGTAGACATTCATATCGCTGACGCCAGACCAACTACTGAACCGAAGGACGCAAACGAATGAAACAAGCCAACAACTCCACCCACAGATGGGCAGCATCGGCCGTAAAGCTTTCTGTGCTGGCAGCTACCTTGGCGGGATGCGCCACTGACGCAGGGACAGACCAAATGAAAGCAGGTCAGTGGCAACCGATTTCAGCAACCGTTACGAAGGATGTGTGGGCGGATAAGCCGAATGATCGAATGGTTCATCGGTTTATTGTGGCCGTATACCAGAAAGCCACCATCGATACCCTAAAAGAACTCGAGATTGATCACCAAAAGGTTGCCATCTCAAACCCGGGAAATCCGGTTATCACCGGAAACCCTGCCGATCTTAGCTACTCCAGCATTTTCCAGATTGCCGGTGAACAGTTCGGATGCCCAAGCCTACCATCCGATAAAACCCGCCTAACGGATCCCGAATGCACAGTAACGATTCGCCTGGGTGGAATGGATGTATCAGACAGCGCCTGGACACTCACGCCTGACGGTCATCATGCAATTCGGGTATCAACACCGAAGGCTACCAAGACGCTGGAAGACCAGTTTTACAAAGCGCTCAACAGACGACTGCCACAGTGGACCGCAGTTAAAACCGAATCGCAATCACGATAACGACCCACCAGGTCTAGCAGGAACCCCCAAATGACAGCGATAACACACTTGTCAAAAGTGACACTCCTGGAACTGCTTGCTCGAATGCAGGTGCGCAGAGTTCAGATCATTTCCTCCTGCACCCAGTCGAAAACCAGGCATCCAGAATCCCCCCTTACCTGGACGGATTTCGAAAAGGGATCCTCATGGGTTACCAAGCGTGAAGCCGAAATTGAGACGATTTCAGCCCGCAACCTCTATTGCGGCCGCCAGCATAAACGCGTCTGCGAGATCATCGCTGAGAATCCGAGCATTCAATTTGACTTCAAGATTGTCTCAGCTGGTTACGGGCTGATTGATGCCGACCAACCAATAGCATCCTATGACGCAACATTCAGTGGGTTACCAAAAGCGGAGATCGCGCGGCGTTCCATTATCCTGGGGCTACCACAAGCGTTCAGGAATGCCGTGGAGCGTACTGACGCGGATCTCACCCTGGTATTGCTCGGACAGGACTACCTCGATGCCTGCGCCGTTTCAACGCCACTATTGGCCCCCTGTCCCACGCTACTCGTAGGCAACGCTGCCTGCAGATTAAGGATTGACGGATGCAATCTGTTTCAGATTCCCGTTGAGGAAGCCGACTGCCAATCACTGGGGGCGGGCCAGGTGTGGGTAAAAGCTGAGATCGCAAACCAGATAATCAGGGCCATTGCGGCTTAATCACTGCAGGTAACCGGTATGCCCATCCCAACAGAAGTAAGCGATCTATTAGCAGAGCGACGATTCGGGATCACATTCCCGTGTGCGTCAGGATGCCAGATGCGTTTCATCCATGAACGTAAGGATTACGGGCAGTTTTACTCATACGCGAAGCACGGCGGAGTGCGAAAGGCCGTGCTACAAGCCATCAAGGATAATCAGGCGCTTTGCGCACGATACCGACGCCGAATAAGCAACGGCCGCCCCTCTTTTCGGGTTAACGAAACGAACCGAAGCAACACAGGGGTCAATGGTGTAACGGGCAGCAGCTACTTCGACTCACGCCGCCAAAAAACGTACTTCCGGTACCAGGCGAGATGGCAGGATAGCAAAGGGAAGGCTCGCATCCGGAGCTTTATGCTTGTAGAACCATCCACCGCAGACCAAAAGCTTCATACACTGCGAACGGCCATACATTTCAGGAAACAATGG
This sequence comes from Marinobacter sp. tcs-11, assembly GCF_002049515.1. Classification (NCBI taxonomy): domain Bacteria; kingdom Pseudomonadati; phylum Pseudomonadota; class Gammaproteobacteria; order Pseudomonadales; family Marinobacteraceae; genus Marinobacter; species Marinobacter sp. tcs-11. The sequence goes on from NZ_LLYU01000016.1 coordinate 11,545, forward strand.
GAACAGGACCTCGACCAATTCCAGCCGCAGCGGTACCAGCTGTGGAAATCGCGCCGCCTATACGAAGCTGGCCACCCCTTACTTCCTGATGACTTCTGGCAGATCTAAAAAACCTCAAGATCTGCCGCGCCTAGCTCCAGGCCCCCGTTTCATATCAGCTACCCGCTTTCCAACCACTTTCTGGACGGCCGCTTTGTGCTCGTCAACCGTCGAAATGGCTTGGATATCAACGCCAACCTCTTTGAATAGCGGACGATAGACATCCCGCCCAACCTGGGAATAAATGACCTTCCCACCCTGATCTACGGAGTACCAGACATTTGACAGGTCAACTGAGGAAAACAGCGAGGAACGATCCAGAAGTTCAGACATAGCAAATACGCATAACACAGGGAATGAAGGCAGAGATACTACCGCAACAGAACTCGCGATGGCGGCACGATCCGCCATACGCGGCCCAACACCACCCACTCCCTAGATTGACTCCCAGCTATTTACGAGAGTTACCCAAATCAGCAATCTTGCCACTCAGATCGCTGTTTTTGCGCTCCAAAACCTCAATCGCTTTCCTCAGATCAAGCACCTCTGACCGACGCTGCTCCAAATCCGGCTTCAGAAGATCAAGTTCTTCGTTAAGACTTTGATTCAGCTTCCGCAATTCCACATTATCATCCTCAGACTCCAGTAGCTGCTGACGCAGGCGCTCAAGATCGTCGGTTAACCTGTCAGCCTGCTTGGTCAACTGAGCAATGCGAGTGCGCTCCAACGATAGATCGGCCTGGTGGGCTTCTTTGGCCTCCCGGAGCTGCTGCTTCATTTCCGTTACCTGGTCGCGAGCATCAGCAACCTGCATGGTCCAGTAATCGGTGAGGCGATTCTGCTTTTCCTCGGATTCTCGTGCGCTTTTCTTTAGCGCCTCAATTGTCTCCTTGAACGCAGCCCGCTCGGCCACCCAATCCTGCTGAGCAAGATCATACCGACGATCGGCTGCTTTACGTTCAGTAGCAAGCCGCTCATTCAGAGTATCCTTGTCCGCCCTAAGAGCGTCGATAATGGCCTTTTGCCCCAGATTAGTAGACTCGGCTTCCCGGAGTGCTTTATTCGCATCAGCTTTCTCCTGGTAAGCCAACCGAAGCTCCTGCTTCAGAGTTGCGATAGATTCCTTCTGCTCCGCAATGACCGCCTCTTGATTTCTGGCAGACAACTCCAAATCGGATATTCGACTCTCATAGCCCGCCTCATGCTCCTGATACGACTTCCCGGCGTGCAAAATGGCCTGAGACCACAGGTCTTCAAATACCGGGATCAAAGCCTCAGGAAGTGCCGAGGGCAGCATCGACAATCCAGCTCGCTCAAACTGCTCAAGAAACGTCTGACGATGCTTGTGGATGGTGCTCCGGGACCCAATGCGGCCAAGGTCATCATAGATTGCATCTATACTCGGGTGCTTCCCCTTGCTAATGATTCGGACGCACGAACGAGCCACATCATCGTATTGGACTTTTGGAGGTCTCGGCATCTCAGACTACCCTTGTGATCGACATTGATTTACCAATTCAGTGTATCGGGCCCGCCTTGTGGCAGGGATATCCAGGTCATAGATGCGCACCAACCTGACGAACCGCGCAATGTACCCACACTGCCCGGCCGGGGGAAGCCAGTCGACAATATCCCGCGCCCCCTTCTATTAAGGCTTGCCTCTACGATCAGAATATTCCTGGGATCATTGGCAAACTCCCGGCGACGATCATCCGTCCACGTGCGCGCACCGTGCTCCCAGGCGAACCGAAGAGGCACAACATGATCAGCCTCAACCTGAGACACATCCATGAGAGCGTTACCCGTGAACGGAGAAATCCATCGACCACGAACTACGCGTCTTTGCTTGTCAGTAGCATACTGAACCGCAACCGTAGACTGATCGATCAAAGCCTCTGTCCTGGCGTCTTTGCCATCACGATCAAAGTCCAACCAGCCGTGACCGAAAGCGGATCTCCGATATTCTCCGCCACCACCCTCCGATACCAGGACCCGGTTTGCCGAAACGCCCTCCGGCAGACGCCCCCCACTTCTGAGGCACTCAGAAATAGATGGATAACCGGTATAGCTCTTAATCCTGCTGTAATACGGGCTGTGCTCGGGATGGCACAGCCCGCTTGAGGTTCGCTTTATATCGCCGGCATACGCCAACCCCGACAGCACAAACAGAACAAGAACCCGGAACCATGGACGCCAGCGCTGCCCCACTCGAACGACCATCCCCTACCCCTTATAACGATCACGAGAGGTAAGCCTGGTCACATGAGCACGATCTCCACCGAAATCGTAGGTCTGCGTTAAGAACGCTAGAATCGAATCAAGCGCCGTCTCTCGAACCTCTGTGTGCCAGACGCGATTATCGCCATCCCATTGAAAACCATGAAACTTCAACGTGTCTTTGACGTGGAATGGGCTACCGATAGCATCAATACGAACGTTACTAGCCGCCTCAGCCTCCAAAAGAGCGCGCGAAGCCCTTGGAACCTGAGACATTAAAAATGCCGTGGCTATCGCATCAATTGACGCTCTATGGCCCTCATAGAAGTAGCCCAGCCGATACAACAGATATTCCAGCTTGGTAGACTCAAACCCATATTCTTGCCAGGGAATATCCTTCATCGAGCAGGCCCAGCGCAGCTGATCCAGCATGGGGAACCTGGACTCAAAGAAGGGACGATCAAATGAGGCATTATGAGCAACCACGATGGGATCATCTGTAAACCATTCCCGAACCTGAACACCATCAATCGTCCGCCCACTGACCATTTCATCGGTGATACCGGTAATCTGGGTGATGATCTCGGGCAAAGGGAATCCGGGATCCTCATAAAAGCTTACCGACGCAACCAGGCTAATCAGCTCACCAGTGATAGGGTCGACGTAACCTTTGGTCAGGCCAAGCTCAATGATTTTATCGTGCCCAGCCTGGAAGCCTGTGGTCTCACAATCAAGCCACACAACCGCCTGCAGGTTATCCACCTCTACCGGCACATTGATAATCGGAAAAGCCACGTCCGGTTTCGTCCAGGGAATCCTTCTCAGAAGCCTGAAATCCTCTGGTGCAGACTGGATCGCTGGAATCTCATCAATCGGGAACAATGCACAACTCCTATGTAAATATCGGTCTAAATCCGAGCGCGTGGGCTACCTGCCGGGCCAAGATCACCCTTCAAGCCTGCAAATGCCAACAACTGCTCGGAATCCCAGACTGTGAGCGCGCACCCCTTAGCTGCGCCAGTGTCGATCAGCACCGTATTCCCCCGCTTGCACGGCTCAGCCACAACATTGTGCCCAACAACGACAACATCAATCCCTGACACATTTGCCTCCGGCGCATCACGCTCAAAGTCGGCAATTCTACGATTCCAAATGTCGGCCTGGACATTGAACTCGCCCCACACTCCGGATGAACAGGCAGCGTGAACCACTCCAACCCTGCGACCACAAGCGGTCTCCAACTCTATGGCAACCGGGAGATTAGCCAGGTAGTCCGCGGCCATACTACGTAGCTCAGATTGATCTTCCGCAAGCACCCAGGAACCCCCATTCAAAAAGAGGTTCTCCCCTGCCCTGTCATCGTCCTCGTAGAACGCGCCAACAAAAAAATCCTCGTGATTGCCGAGAACAGCAAAGAACCAGGGCTCCCTTAAAAGATGGAGACATTCGCGTGAAGCAGGACCCCTATCAATTAAATCGCCAACACAGAAAACGCGATCGATATCAGGATTGAAATTGACCGCCTTCAACTGCGCTATCAGGTCGTCGTATTGCCCATGAATATCACCGACAAAAAGATCACGCCCGACATGGTTTGCTGGAAGGCGCATAAGGGAGTGGTTTCGACCACAGACTGAATCCACCTTAAACATAAACACCTCAAACGTATTACGTACGTATAGTATACCGTATTATTTAGTATGTTACCTCCACGGATACAACATAATCTATATTATGTTGATTCTACCCATGCGGCGCCGTAGAATTGAAAACTGCCGCGTGGAACAGTCTCACAGAACCCTCCCCTACCCTCGCGCCCGGCAATACTGATGCGCTAACAGGCCAGATGGGGCAAGCGTTCCAGTCAGTTCAGAAAAAGCGTGAAACACAGAGGCAAGAAATCGTGGAACATAACGGAAGAACCCCGAGCGACGGGGAAGGCAAAGCAATTCAAGCAACCCAGCCGACCACACCACCCTGGGGCGCGCCGTCTGGGTTTCGTACTATCCCCTCTCACAAGGGCCCGCTGTTTAACCCTGATCAAAAGGCCTTCAGAGCAACCACGGACGCCGAAGCGGTTGGAATCTGGCTTGCGGAACGAGCAGGTAGTAACAAGAACACTGCCGCAGCCTACCGGAAAGAGGTCGAGCGCCTGCTACTTTGGCTGGCGGACCAGGGAATGACTCTTTCCGATGCATCGAGGGAGGACTATGTTCGCTTCTCCGCATTCCTCTTAGATCCCCGGCCAGCCGAGCGATGGATAGGCAAGAAGCGCCTCCCCCGGAGCAACCCTGGCTGGAGACCCTTTCAGGCTCCGCTGAGCAATGGTTCGGCGAGGCAAGCGCTTACGATCTGCCGATCTTTAATCAGTTATCTGCACACAAATGGCTGGCTGCTGGCGAATACCATGCCCGAACCAAAGGTTCTAATAAGGCACACCGCCCTCCCCCGCCCCGAGCAGATTGCGCTCCGGCAAATCCCTGAATCTTTAATGGCGAAAATAGAAGAATTCCCGACAGCGTATTCAAAGCAAATCAAGCTCAATGAATACAACACTGAAAGCGAGGCAATTAGACTTCGGCGCGACTTTGAAAGGCGGCGACTGGAGCTTATTATCGCGCTGGCTGGCACCATGGGCGCACGATCGTCAGATTTACTGAATGCAATGACCTCAAACATCGTGCCGCAGCATGCGGCCGGGGCAACAAACTGGATCTGGCTACTCCCAAAAGGAAAGGGAAATAAAGACCGATCACTTCCTTTGCCAGACCAGGTAATGGAAAAAATTGTCCTGATGCGAGTCACTCTGGGGCTGACGCCCTACCCTTCCCACAACGAAGAGGCCTGCCCTTTAATCCCCAGCTCCGCGAACCTTCCACGGTCAGGAAACGTAGTCAGGATTGATAGACTCAAGCCTTTGTCGAGGTCCGGGCTCTACCGACTCATGGATCGATTTTTAAAGTCGCTGGCGGACGAACTAAGAGCGCAAGGCGACCATTCAGGCGCCCAGCTTCTAGTGAACGCATCCAGCCATTGGTTTCGGCATGTCGCCGGGAAACGAATTTTGGCGGCTAGCAATAACAACCTGACGATCGCAAGACGTTTACTTAATCACGCCAGCATACAGACGACATCCGATTACGTTGACGCAACAACGGATGAGCTGGCAGAAGCCCTGAAGGCTCAGAACAAAACCACTGGCGCCCCTGACTGAGCGTAGTTTTCTATAGAAAACTATATGGCCAGTCACAGGCGCACGTTTTAGTTTTCTATAGAAAACTGGGGGGCGAGACCGCTCTTCCACCCCACACCCTTTTGAATGGTCGTCGGTTTTCTATAGAAAACTCCAGCTAATGACAGTGCTAGCCGACCTCAACGCCCAGGCGAGTTTTCTATAGAAAACACCTTTTTCCGCCAAACATTGCCAACCCGAGTTTTCTATAGAAAACCAATCAGTGAACCAGCAATCGGAACGACGGGTGCCTCACTCTATATCTGCGCCAGGTTTTCTATAGAAAACCCGCCCCGCCACCCCCAACGCGAGGTGACCATGAGTTTTCTATAGAAAACAAAAAACCCGCCTCAATGGGCGGGTTTACGTAGAACTAATTGAACTATCGCTCGAAGCTATTTCTTCTTCTGGACCTGCTCCAAAGACAAACCCTTCTTCGCAAGATACTCAGTAATAGCATCCGTAATATCTTCAACGGAAGCGACAGCCAAGGCGCCCTCATGGAACGTCACCGCCACCTGGTTATCCTTCGCCTTAACGGTCAGCGTTTTACCCTTTTGACTTTGATAAACCGAGGACGCCGGACCTGAGGCCTTCCGGCTATCTTCACTAAGGCTTGCCACCGCCTTATCGATAATATCTGATGCTTTTTCAGGCTTAGCATTAAAGTCATCAGCAAATTCGACAATTCGATCAATCAGAGCCTCTTTTGCCGAGCCTTCAACCGCATCCAGTTTCGTAATCATATAGATCAAACTGGTTGAACCAAGCTTCGTCAGCGGCAAAGACTTCACCAAATCCTCTGGCATTCGCCTGGCTACCCTCAACAGATTACTGAGGTAGCTCTTGTTGATATCTAAGCCATCCGCCAATTGGGTTTGCGTTGTATAAACCCCGCCATCGAGAAGGCGAAGATAATTGGTGGCCCGGCCCCAGGCAGATGGCTCAGACCGGCCAGCGTTCTCCTGTTCCTGGATCACAGCACCCTTTACATCATCAACATCGATGACCAAAGCCCTGATGGACTGACCCAACGCAGTCGCAGCACTTAGCCGCTTAAAACCGGCGATGCCCTCATAGAGACAACCGTTCGAATCCGGCTCAGGAAGCGCTCGAACAAGAATGGGCTCAAGAACACCAGACGCCCGCACTGAAGCCAAAAGCTCCGAGTATTTTGGATCATGCTGAAGCTCATCAACCGTTCGGTCCTTGAACTTCCAGGTACGAATCAACTTTGAATCGATAACCCGATACTCACCGTCTTTGGAAACAGCAGAGGATGGGCTATGCTCAGATTGAACCGCAGGCGCCGAAGGCTTGGATGCAACCGCAGAAGGCGAGGGCGCGGATTTCGCGGATGGAAACGGCTTGTCGCCATCCTCTATTTCGTTTTGCGAAACCAGCGGCCCACGCTTCGACGATTTCTTCTTATCAGCAACATTTGCAAACATGCCGCGCGCTTTACTGTCAGACATCCTCACCCTCCATTTCCCAAACACGCTTGAGATCTTCAAAAATTTCACCATAGCATTGATCCAGAGTATCAATGGCTCGGTTGTAAGTTTCCCGCGCGCCGATCGGCTTCTCTAAGCAGTAGACCGTGGACAACTTGGTGGCCGCATTGGAAATTTCCTCACTATCCATGATCCGCCGTGTCAAAACGGCATCGCCATACATAGCCCTCGTTCGATTCTCCATTCGCTCATTGCCGGTCGTGTTTTTATGAGCGGTGAGAACAATCCGATGATACTTGAGAGGGAGTTCAGCAAGCTCTTGGTAGAACAGCTGGAGGCTGCCGGTGAACATTACATAGGAAGCCAAATCCAGCAGGGAAGGGCGCATAGGATTGATGAGCGCATTACCCGCCATCAAGGCGTTTAATGTCAGCATGCCCAGGGCAGGGGCGCAATCAATCAAAATTATGTCGTAATTGTCCTTTACCAGATCCAGCGCAGCCCGAACACGCTCATGCGGCGCAATCTGGAATTCACTATCCGACTGTTGCTGACTCGCCAACTTGAGATCCAAATCCTGCAGCGCAGAATTCGATGGAACCAGGTGGACATTATGAAAGTAGGTTTTTCTGATGCAGCCCGGGAAGAGCGACATATCTTCCAGTAACGCACTATTGGGCAGATCCTCATCTTCTAAGTGAGCATCTGGCACCAGAGCCGCAAGGATAGATGTGGCGGACGATTGCGGGTCAAGATCCCACACCAAAACCTTCAAACCTTGCATTGCAAAGTAATGAGCCGCGTGACAGACGAATGTCGTGTTACCAACACCACCCTTGAGCTTTGATGCTGCCATGATGATTGGCTCGCTTCCGGCCGGGCGCTGATACAACGTCCCCGCCTTTTTGCGCAGCTCGTTAATTCGCGCAAGAGTCCAGCGACCATGCCCAGCTTCATTCCGCGGGACATCCGGATCATTGTCGCGCAACCAACCCTCACTGCGACCAATCATCTTAGCCGCTCGCTTGGCGCCCCAGGTGCGAGGCAGACGACGCTGACCATCACCTACCTCCGTAAGAATGTCCGCCCGGATAGATTCGGACTCTTCCTTTCCCCGTACTACAAACTGATGAAAATATGCACTTGCGTTATCCGGCCCCAGCTGCTTCAAAGCCATGGCAACCTCCGTTGGTTAAATCTACTAATGTGGGTCAAATAGCCTAAAACACCATTTTGACACACATTAGCACAGAAGTGGCACATTGCAACCAATACAGGCCCGAAGAATCGCAACGTAACTTAGGTAGCTACCGAGTTGCGATCAGCGGAGTACCACACGTAAAAGCCGAGAACAAAAAGCGGTGCAGGGGAGAGGGTTGTTCAGGAAATCGAATAAGGGAGAGGTCAGGACAAAAAGAAAAGCACTGCCAGCCAGGCTAGCGGGTACCGGTCTGTCGCTGCCTCATGTCCTCAGCATGAAATTCGTTAAAACTCTCAAACTGAACCCCCAGAGCCCGCTCTAAGGATAACCAGCGCCTCGCCTCATTATCGGTTGTGCAGAGTTCACGAACCTCTTGATGCCGCTCCTTGCCTGGCGCATCCACGATGCCTTCAGCCTGCTGGGGCGATGCCTCGGCATTACCGGCGCCAGCCTTGGCCTGCGCTGCCAGCGCAAACGTATCTTCAAACTGCAAGGGCTTCTGCCCACTGGCAAAATCACTCTCAAGTGCTGACGCAAAATAGGCGGCCGGATTCTTTACATCGCCGTCCTTATGGGCCCGCTTCGTATAACTCAGATTCCGAGCAATTCGATCCTCATCGTACTCTTTGAAAGCCTGGCGACACGCGGCCTCAGTCACCCCAAGAGCCCGAATATCCCGATACAACGGATGCTCCTGAATATCCTCAAAGGTATCCACCGTCTTCCAGGAAAAGACCAAGGCCACGGGTTTCCGGTTATATCGAATAACGCTGAAATTGACCGAGCGAAACTCAGTGTATTGCTCAACCTGGCTTATCGCCGGCGATAAAACCCTCTGATTAAGATTGGAAAAACGGGCATAGCTCTTTGGGTTGTAACCCATCAGCTTTGGAAAGGACTCCCAGTCCTCCTTGGAGGTCATCTTGGGATCAAGACTGAAGGTTCGCTTACCAAACCGCTCGAACTGCTTGAGCAGCTCATAGAGGCGGATAGCATAGTTGGAGTTCATCTTGAGAACCCGGGACAACTCATACAGCGTAAAGCGACCAACGAGGCCCAATAGGAAAGGCTTTAACTCTTCACTAAAACGTATCCCAAACTGACCATTGCGACAGTAGGCCTTGGTGACCCACTGGTACTTTTCCCAACCACCAGTTTGATCATTACGGATCTCCACCTGCTTACGCATCAAGCCCGTAGATAGGCGATCCAGCTCTGAGTAAGCTGAAGACTTGGAAAAATCGAGAAGCTCAGCAAGGTCCTGGACGGAGAAAACCTGCTCATAAAAACTCGTCTGATCCTTACGGATCTCTGCCATGGCGACCAGCAGCAGCTTGTGCTCCTTCCCGCTAAGCTCATATTGCGCCTCTACCAGCGCATTAGATTTAGCAACCTTGAGCTTCGTCGTATTTTCATCGACAACGATCAGATCGAGCTGTTCGCCTGGGGATTCCATTTTGCTCATTGATAGCCTATTCCATGATCGATAGCCGCAAACGGCAACAAGTTTGATGATCTTGATACCAGCCAATCCCGGATGTAGCAATACGGCAACACGAAAAGCAACGGGATTGATGCAAAGAGCAACAGGATTAGTGCTTCCGGCAACACGATTGGTGTCATGGGCAACAATTTTGGTTGCTGGAGGACCTTTTGACTCTTTTTCGTCGCCTCCACCCTGACAATGTGATCAACCTCTAACCAATTTTCGCACAAAACACCGAAAATGTTGCCGATAGCGCCCTGCAGTGTGCAGCGGGACAACCAATCGTGTTGCTTTTGGGACTCGCACCACCGATCACGCCGGCAGAAAACCAATGACGTTGCCCGTAGGAGCGGGAATCCAGCCTCTAACGGCAACGCAATTGGTGTCTATCCCAAGCCAAAGGCAACAAAATTGGTGGGCCCCGGGGTTAAAAGGCAACAAAATTGGTTGCGTGAAGGCAATCAACCAAAAATGTTGCCTTTAGACCCAGCCTAAGCCATTTAGGGCAACACAAATGGTTATAAAGGAGCGATTTTAGACACCGGAAACTGTCTGGATAGCCGAATCTGGTGGATTTTTAGTCAGAATCCACCAATTACGTTGCTGCTTACACCAATCGTGTTGCCGGAAGCACTAATCCTGTTGCCCGAGCCGGCTCTTGTTGCCAATCCCACCAAATCCGTTGTCTGTGACTATGACTTCGTTGCCACAACAACAGGCTCAGTTGCCCCGAACACCAAAAGTGTTGCCGATAAACAACCTAATACACTGAAATACAATGATTTATAGGGAGCAGAAATAGGTAAACAACCAAACAGACAAACCAATAAACAAGGATGTAGCTCTCATTTAACCGTCCAGGTATAGGATTTTTCCCCACCCCGGCACTTCATCTACACGCCCAGTTATCGATTTATGATGATTTGACACCCCAGCGCCAGGGCTAAAGGCAACATTATTGGTGTCATAGCTATACTGTCCTGAAGTCTTTGAACAGCTAGTTATCTGATGAACACCAAATGTAACACAGCCAGAGCGCACCGCATCCTTCCTTTCAGAGCCAGCATTCACACATACCTGAGCATTCGAACCTGGGGCGGAACAGCACTGATCAACGAGATCCCGGTACCGCGCAACGGTCTGCCTGCAGAGCCCGGAGTTACGAGCTATGGCAGCAAAGGTCACCGCCTCCCCAGCGAGCTTCAGGGCTTTTACAGAGGCTACAATGCGATCCTTCGTAGATTGCCGGCGCACCTCATGTGTTCGATTTGATGAAAGCTGCTGACGCTCACGTAGCGGCAGTGAACCACTGAGACGCATAACCCCGCGGTTGCAGCCACTTCCTTGCCCGGTGTACCGGTACCAGGTCCAACGGGCGATGGAGCGACATGTGGCCTTCAACTGGCTTAATCGGAGGTTCGATCGCCCCCAGCCCGATTGCGCAAACTGATTCGCACGCCCCGCCTCACTGAGAAGCAGGCGCTCAAAACCTTCATAATCATCGTTTTCGCGGAACCGGACGACATTCGGGTAGGCAACACGTCTACGAAGATGATTGAACATCCATACATGCCTGGACTCGATCTCAGCGTCTTGGTGCTCACCTGGAAGGGGAGGGGAGACGGAATCACCCATGGCCAGATATTCCGCCAGCTCACCTAGCGAATACTCATGGTCATGAATCTCAAGGGTGGACCAGAAACGATGCCCCGGAGTTTTAGCTACCGGCCCATTGGCATAGTGCGGATCGGCATAGCGAATCCTGGCCGCCATGCCCTGGTAGACGGCCTTCAGGAAGGCGAGAGGTTTTTCCCGTGCATTCGGCCCTTTGGCCACCGGCGTGATGGCGTAGTACCAATGCTCAGACCTATGATCACCTTGGCGATTTCGAACAACGAGGTTCGGAGGGGGGAGGTCGGCCGTCTCCCATGAATACCAGTCTTCAACGTCATCGAGGTCGAAGATCAGCCATGAGACCAGACACTTGGGATTAACCTGGATATAGGGATGGCGAACCGCCAGCTCCTTCGGCCGGGTAAGTGCTGCATTTTTGGTTGTGGAACACCGAGGAAAGTAGGGCGCCAACTCGTAAAAGCGCTCAAGGGCAGTTGACCACGACGGTAAGCGATAAGCGTGACTAGATTCAGTCATGAATGCCCCGCCAGGATATAAATCCAGCGGAGCGAATGCAGAAAATGTCGATCATTTCAGCCCCAAAAGTTGCACAAGGGAACACTTCGCGCTACTATGGGCATACCGACATCGCCATAGTTGCGCATGTTAAGCAATCCCGTCGCCAAACAAGATTGCACTTTAAAGCCCAGAATTGCCGTTCTGGGCTTTTTCATTTCTGCCTAACGAATGGCCATCGACAGCCCTCTGTCAGTTTTATTCGAACGAATCACACTGGAAAACGTCACGCGCTCAGCCTGCATCAAGGCATCCCGCGCTTCATCTCGGCCCTTCATGGGGGCAATTTCAGCGTATCTCTGTGATTCCCGGGCCTGCGCCACGTCATAGTCAGCCTGGCGCTTGAGCCAGTACCCAGCATCAATCTGAAAAGCTTGCTCAAGCCTCATGGCGATATCGACTGTAATGCGGCCCTCTTCCGCCAGAATGCGAAATAGAGTGGCTCGTGAGACACCCATGTGACTTGCAGCCTGGCCCTTGGGCACCAGTAGGTACTCAATGAACTGCCCGAGAGTGGATCCGGGATGCCCCAAATTCTTGGAAAATGATGAACCGTTAAGCATGTAACGAACTCCAATTTTTCTCCGCAGGAACAACCCCAGCCCGCAGAATCATATTCAAGGGCGCCCGCGCAAGGCGCAGCGAGAGCTGCGACGTTGCCGCACAAGATTCAGTACAGGCCACTGCCAGCACTCGACTGAGGCACACATCAGCCATTCACGTTCTGCCTGAGAACGCCCCCCGACTCTACATGCAGCAGTGTCGTGATCTCGATGACGTGATGGACGGTATTAAGGGTAGGCATCACCCAGTCACCCCCAACCTTCTCGCCCAGCGTATAGAGCGTGACGATATCGACACCAATTCGCTCTGCGATGGTCTTCAAGGGTATGGCTTGATGCGTATAGAGCATTTGGGCGCAAGCGATAACGATGCGAGTTAATCGTTGGTGTTTTTCGTGGCCAATAAGATCACGAATAGCCAACGGCCGCGTTCGGTAGGTTTGAGGGAAATTCATATCATCGGCGTAGGCCGCCAGCTCATCTGGACGAACCTGCAGAAGCATAGCCATGCGCTCAGTAAGCACCGGATAGTTTCGCAAGAGAAATCGAATATCGGCTGGATTTAGCATATCAGGCGATAAATAGGCGTAGCGGGCAAGATAGGAATCCCACGCGGCCAGCGTGCTCTGTTTTTTAACGGTTCTGTCGTAGTACCGGGCCAGCGGATCACGGACGGTTTCATTGTCGTCCATGTAGAGGCAGGTTGAAAAACGATGCTGATCAAGGGCGCGACGCGGCGCAGACACGCAGTTGGGAAGATCGAGGTGCGCCTGTGTTGCTGTGGCTTGCTCGGGACTCAGGTTAAACACTTTTGCAACGCGCCGTAAAAATCGCTTCGTGCATGAATACTGGGCATAGCGCTTGTACCAAAAATCTGTGAACGCAGCGGTAAAGTGAGTCACGATATGGCCAGCATCTTCGTGCCGGCGAATATCGAAAGACCGCTGAACAACACTCGAAAAGGCCGCCATTCGCTTGGCCGACTCATCGGATAATCGCCCCACTCGGAGCAGGGAGCCCGACAAGTCTTCAAACGGGCTATCACTTTCTGCCGGAGACTCTGACGCTTCTATGCGGGATGACGGTTGAGCACGCATACCCGAATGCCCAAGCGCCCCAACATCATCGAACGGCAAGCTCCCCTGGCGGTAATCAAGTGCAGCTGCGGTGTCCTGGTACATGATAGCCCTCAACATCAACCGGTTCTTAAACTGGTATACGGATACCCCTGTGATACATAGGGCGCAAAAATAGAGCAGTTACACGGCCGCGTCAAATTAATTTGGACGGAGCGGGTTGAAATAGACCAATAAACCGTCGCTTTTTTGACCAATTACGGCTAAATTGGCTGAAACATTTAGAGTAATAGACCGTGTGTGATACTTGAGGTGCAGCCGTAGGGGGGAGACAAGAAAACATGAACACATATGAATTGACTGACACAACCGTTCAGCAGCTGCAACGGGTCGCCACGAACATGCATATTGGCGTCCGATACCTGGAAGGGCTATCTCTAAGTCTGAACTGGAAGGCCGGTTTCGCCCAGGAGATCAAAGAGCTAGGGGATAAACTGTATCGGTTTGCACTGGACGGTTCGCCAGGGGAGTTGGCGTCAACTGCATTCATGGATGCAATGCGTGAGGGAAGCCGGCTGTCATCGAGGGCATGGAGCTCGATGCTAGAGAAGACCTCGCTTGATGCTGTTATGCCCGGGATCACCAAGCTGGAAGTGGCTGCCGAAAACCTCCTGAACAACTTGCCATGCGAAGGTACACCAAATCTGAAAACAATCCTGTTGAGCGAGCGGGAGCGTGTTGTCTCAGCAAATATCGACGATTTAACCCCGTTTGAACGACTGAAACATCAGCACGACCTCAAAGCTATCGGCACTGGACTAGATGCGGCCGACCATATCGAGAGCGAGAGAGCCGAGGTATCAACACCCCGGATATCTGTAAAGGTGTCAGCGCTGAACGTCGAATTTGTCAACGAACCGATCTTGCGCAGCTGGGTGAATGCAATGAGCATTCGAGGCGCACTGCCGGCGAACGCCGATTTTTTTGAACCCTTCCTGGAACATGTAGATAAACACTTTCACGCTGATCAGTCGATTTGCAAAAAGCTCGGGGAAGCCTGGATGAATGCCTGCCCGCAAGTAGAGCCGGAGGGCCTGAGCGTTGCAGCGACGGCAATCCTGGCCAGCGCATGCAGCAGCCGACTTGAAAGCCTTGAGCACTCCGCTGCGGATTCGGTAAGAAATATACTTGCCGAAGCCTACAGAGAAATGTCCGCCCGCAACACGAAGCTCTCATCCGTTCACGAAGCGAAAAGCCAATCCGAAGAGCTGGGGGCTTTGGCAGTGCAATTGCCAAAACTGGCAGACCAACTTGCATGGGTCGAGAGGGATTTAGCCTACGGCGCCGCGAAAACCAGCATTCAGGAGTTGCTGAAAACGATGGAGCGAGTTAGCGAGAAGGCAGAAAGCCTTTTGAGGGAAGAAAACGCCGAGGGGCCAAGGCCATAGGGCGGGAACGTCGGGGCGTTATTCGCCCCGAGCCAAACGCTCCCGCAATGTGTAGTCCAAAGAACCAAGGGGAACTTCGTCCAAAGTGTTTTCCTGGAACTCCAAAGAACTCATTACGGGCGTAACGACCGGCCCATCCACAACCCCGCAACGATCATCCTGAATAGCCAGCGCGTGTTGCCGACGAAAAATCTCCAGAGCCTCTTCATCGGTGCCCCCGGGAGCGTCTACGCAAAATTCATAGGTGACTTGGATTCGCTTGAGCATAAGATCGGGCCTATCGTAGTGTGCAATTGAATTGAAACAATTATACCCCGCCTGTAGGTCACTCAGACCTACAAACGCCCATTCGCCCAATGGCAGACAATCCGGCTGCACAGCGGTGTCACATGATACCGTATAGACCACAGTAGAATTATGGAATTGATGCCATGCCCCTGGTTAAAAATGTCGCCGTCAGCGCAGTGTTGCTGGCAAACCTGTCACTGAATCCAGCCAATGCGGCAGATGACAACCTGAATGCCTGGGTGACCGCATGCAACCTACAGGAATCGGTGACGATTCGGGCTGGCGAAGTTTCCGCGGAAGAGCTACGAAAGGGCATGATTACGCTCAATCGGTTTGGCCACCTGGAGTCCATAAGCGCGTTGCCGACAAACGAGAGCTGCCTGTCGTTTCTGGCAAGCGGCCACATGGATATGCCTGTCATCGTCATGTTCGCTGGTATGTCCGTAGAAGCGAAACGGCGACACCCAACGGTAGTGGCGAGACTGAGACGACACTATGAGCGAGAGCACCACGCTGATCGGCTGACTCAGGCGAATGTTCTTCTGTACCCCGCAATGGGTACTGGCGCAGATAGCCCTGAGACCATCAGGCATATCAATCGCGGCGTTTTGGCGGGCGCACGAGATCATCAGGGCGCCTATGCTGCGACGACCGGTACCGTGTGCACCATTTCGATCCCCGAGATGCCATTTGCCGAGCAATCGCAACTTGAACAACCCTATGCCTGGTCAATGCTGGGGAAGAACGACAGGGAATATCTGAAACGCAACAGCGATAGCATTGTGTTCTGGCATGAAGTTGCCCACTGCAATACTGATCAATCGGCTGAGTACCTGGCCACCCAAGGAAAGGGTGACCAACAACTGACAGATTGGAACGAGAACCAGGAACAGGCGCGCCAAGCATGTGCCGACCCCGGACTTCTTGAGCAGTGGTCCAGCACCATGGAGAGCCGAAGATTAACGGCTACCCGCCCGGAGGATTTGGCAACCGGGGAAATCGATCCAACGGCCATGAACCAGATGATTCACTTTGAGTTGCTCAAAGAGAGCGTGGCAGATCAAGTTGGTACGCTAATAAGCCAGAAGCGCCGTGAAAAACGGATAGCGGGGTGCGCCTCAAAAACCTACGTGTCTCATCCCTGGTACCGCTATCGCCTCGCTTCATCGGTCAGAGAGCCGGACGCCCGCTATATGACTTGGATAAGCCCTTGGCTGTCCAACCTTCCAGAACCCTCGATACACCAGGTTTTGCGCGATAGTCATCGAGGACTAATGCTGGAGGCGAAAGATAGCCTGCCAAAACCCCTGTGGATGGAATTGAACCACAGTCGTAGCAGCCGACCAGACCAGCATCGAATCACCGACCCGGCTGGACCTGCCGATTCTTCGCGCGCGTCTGCGTGGAAAGCCTGGATATCAGAACAGCTTGACCGATCAAAAGGCGAGATAGATTTGGGCAAAAACTGACCCGCATGGGTCACTTACGCTACACCGCGACAGCCCAACCTGGACCATATTCGGTATAATGCGTGATACATACTAATGACTGCCATGCGACACTTGGAGGCAAGAGTGGCCACACAAGCTGACCTGAAAACAATTTGGCAACCGTCTTGGGGCATCTTACCAGACGGGGATGGCACCTTGGCAGTTGAGTTTGACACCTCCAAGCCGCCAGCGCTTTGGCCAGATGACAGAAAAGCTCAGGGCTTTGTGGTTGCACCACTACTCAACGGCGGCCTTTGGCTCGCGCTTATCAAAGTGCAAGCACCTGGCGCACTCAATGAACTACAAGTACAGGCGCTTGAGGCTGTCGGCTTCCGCAAAGGCAGCAACGGCCGCCTGATTTGTCCGTCGTACCCGTCCCCACGGATGGTCGATATGATGGGCAAGATTCTTCGATTGCCTCTGGACACCCTGCCAGCTGAACGGGTGGCCATCCTCAAACCGGGAGACCAGTTCAAGCCAGCCGTTCCCCTGGAAGTTCAGGCGGGAATCCGGGATTACTGGAAAACCCGGCCAGAGGTTCTGGCAGAAGAAATTGAGATTTCTCTGGCCGAGCGTCGAAACGACCTCAACCCCGACTTGCTCCATCTGGTCGACGGTAGCCCGACAAGTGCGGGGAGCCGCGGTATCAATAACCCGGTACGCCTGCAGGTTTGGGTCACCCAGGCGCTTAGCGGTGAAATCAATGCAGTTACTGAAACCATACTGAGCCTGGGCCTCCAACGCGGGATGATGGAGTACGGTCCCTACGTAGGCGATTGGCCGGAAGACTGCCAATCACTTTTTCAATCATTGGCAGAGTTTCGCGGTGAATCCCCCGAACTGGAAGCAAGCGTCTTGCCATCAATGGCGCAGCCGAACGATGATCAACGTCCGTCGCTGCAAACCCCAGTTGCATGGATGGAAGACAACACACGGGTCAGAGGAATCGTTGTTGGCTTGCCGGAAGACGAAAGTGAGCTCTGGGTTGTAGGGGTTGACGACACCGCCGGCCAACCAAGCGCTTTGCCTTTCTATTTTCCGCGACGCATTAAGGTTAAGGCTTCAGATATTGTCGACCCCGCACCTCAAGTCAGCGAAAGCCAGAAACCAGAACCCACAAATTTGGCCGAACAAGCCCTTTTTGGAGAACACGCCCAAGAGGAACACCATCAGGCATTTCTTCCGCAGCCCAAGATCACGCTGGCGGATCTGCCAAACCGACTGCTTGCCCAACGCGAGCGCAGCGGTCTGCTAAAGAGCTCGCTGGTGAGTGATGTTCAATTGTTCGCACGTTCAGGTGGCAATATTGGGCAACACCCATTGCTGGTACCACCAGGCGAGTCCCGAGTAGACCTGATGGCATCCTGGCGCCACCTGAGTGGTGAGTTCTACAAGTACCCGGATAATGACAGGGCGATCCTGGAAGCAGAGGTCATCGCCAGAGACGCCCTGATCGAAGAGTTTAATTCAGCGCAACCGGAAACGATTGGCGGCGTTCAATCGGCCTTCGCTGTATTGCCTGCCGGTCACTACGTAGCTGCTGACCCGGGAAGCGACACTGAGATGCGCGAGGCGATTGAAGCACTTGAATACTGCCGTGTCGGCTTCCATCCGTTATTGCTGCCGAAAATCAACGACCGACTGAATGACTGGATGAATCAGTATTCGGCATCTATGCGCAAGTCGAATCCATCCTTGGCGGTTGAGCTGGAGAGCGTCGCTCTGTCACTGAAATCACAGAGCCTGACTTTGAGCCCCTGCGCTTTTAACGTGGGTAGCGACAATTTGTTGCAAAGCCTGGTTCGGAATGTATACCGAGATATTTACAGTGACACCCGGGAAGAACTAGGCCCGGATGAAATTGAGCGAAATTGCGCGCTCGCGTCCGTTAGAAAAATGCGCTCCGCCGAAGCCCAAGCAGCTGTAATGCTGGCAACGGAGGGCAAACTATTCTGCACCTATGCTGATGCAGCCAATCACATCAATGGCCAAAGCGCTCGGGTCGCCGAGCTAACTGAGCGCAACGATGCAATGATTACCGCCATCGCTGATCTGGCCGACGTGAGCCCAGACACTATTCTGGAAAGCAATCACCCGATTCTCGTCACTTTGTCGGTAATCGAAGAAGCATCCGGAATATCCGCCAGCAAAGCCGAGCTGTTGGCATTACTGAATATTGACCTTTCGGAGCGCCTTTCATGGGTTGGTCAGCTTGCAGCAATGCAAGGGGTGAGCATTGACCTGGCTCATACAACCATACTGTCAGAGAAGCCCAGCCAAGAGGACAGTGAAGCGCTCCAAAACCTGGGGATTCCAGCCCATATCATCAAGAACGGGTTGCCAAGACTCTCAGTCACCAGCGGCCTTCTATCGGTTGGCTACAAACGTCAACCATTTCAAGTGGGACTGCTGGCCACCGCCCACAATCTTTTCAAAGAAAGACTAAAGGGCACATCGATCAGTACAGGGGTCCCGACAGTTATCTCGGATTCCGACCGAATCAACTCCAATGAGCGCCGGGCCATTGAAGCTCTCGGTCAGCTGATTGACCTTCATCGGGTCAGCCCAATTACCTTTGGAAGCCCCCTCGAAGAAAACAATCAGGTCATTCGCGCAGAAGCTATCGACCAGATAAAACCGGCCATCTACAGCTTGCAGCACCTCAACCGTATTTCAGCGAGCCGTTTTTCCGCCCAAGCGGGCATTGGCAACCTGGAAGAGATTATGCGCGTGGATGAATTTGTTGACACCGCGTACACACAAGTGAGCGAATTTACGGCCTTCGTGGAAGAGAACAAACAGATCCTTCTCACAGGATCCCCGGCTTGGAGAAATAGCGACGGTGCCCGCCGCGACCTGGAAGACGCGATGCGCCTTTTCATTCAGGACTTCAAGCCTCTCCAGCAACTTGCCACCCCAGAGCGCATGGCGAACCGGCTGATAGAAGAATTGGCCAACGATGCCAAATCGGAAATGCTCGTAGTTGCGGCAAAATCAACCGGTCGAAATGTCCGCTATTTCATCCAGGTGGTCACGAAGGACGACTTGCTGGCGGCCAACAATGATCGCGATGAGGCTGTTGAAGTCGGTATTCTGAATTGCAAGAAGGCTTACCCACGCAGCCGAAAAGGCTTCCATTTCGCAGTGTTTGACCTTGCCAAGACGCTGCGCCCAGAGGCAATTCGGTACCTCAATGAGCTGAAAGCAAAAACGCAACGGAAAACCGGTGCACCGACTGATGATGAACAGGTAACCAAGCGTAGAGGCGCCCGCCAGGACAAAGGCAAAGTCGCCGGCCTGGCCGTTAAAGACCTGAGAGGGAAAACATCTGTAGTGCTCGGCACGCTTGCCGATGCATCCGCATCCGATCAAAAGAAGTTCATCACCAAGACAAAGCTTTGGGAAGCCCCGGACTGGGCCTTCCTGCGCGCCCCATCTGAGGATGACCGCAATGAGGGTGCCAAGCCCATGGAACCGATCGTTGCCGCGTTTTTCGATGAGCTCAGAAAGCGGCTCAATCCGACCCCACCGGCGAATCTCGATTACATCAACCAGATGTATGCAAAATTTATTCTTGGCGTTCGCGATCAGTTTGACATCATTCGAACCGAGCAGGAGCTGCTGGATTCTCTGAAAAATGGTGAGGGCGCCCTGGCCAAACTGTACCAGTCGATCAGCAATGAAGCAGATCAGTACGGTATACAGGCACACATCATTCTTGGTGACGACGTTTGCTCTCAATGGATACCCGCACGCAAGGAACTCGCTCTTTCCATTGTTCACCATGCAGCTGAACGCCGATCAAGAGCCAATAAGGTCTGGGACATCAAAGAGGCCAAGCCTGGCAGTGGCCGACGCCCAATTCCACGGGGAATCACCCAGGATCAGGAGATTGATGCCGATGAGGTGGAACAGGAGCTGACCGGCGCCATGCCTATGCTCTCGCGCTTGGTTCGCAAAGGTGGTGAAGATTATCGGGCCGACCTGGATGTATCTGAGGAAACTGTTATTGCGACATTTGGTTTCTCGGGCATTGAGTACGGTAAGTCAATGTCACAGGCCGACCGTACGCGCTATCTGAATGAGGCATACGACG
Source organism: Marinobacter sp. tcs-11 (assembly GCF_002049515.1). Taxonomy (NCBI): domain Bacteria; kingdom Pseudomonadati; phylum Pseudomonadota; class Gammaproteobacteria; order Pseudomonadales; family Marinobacteraceae; genus Marinobacter; species Marinobacter sp. tcs-11. The sequence continues at coordinate 32,325 of NZ_LLYU01000016.1, forward strand.
GATTTATGGATCTGGCCAAACTACTGGACGTACCCCCGAGAGCCCTTAGCCTCGGCGGAACGCTCGGTTTGGCCTTTGGATCACGCGGCAAAGGCGGCCGCCGCGCTGCGCTGGCACACTTTGAACCAGCAAACAACGCTATCAACCTGACCAGAATGAAGGGGGCCGGCTCAATGGCCCATGAGTACGGCCACGCCTTTGCGAACTACCTCTTTCGCGTATCCAGAGGTGTCGAGGGCTCCCGCGCCCCCGGCGATATTACGAACGTCATGGACCGCCAACTCCAAAGCGCCTCAGAAGTTCTTGCCGGAAACCTTCGGGAGCCTGTTGCACAAGCAATCGCCGAGGTGCTGAAGAGCATTCGCTACACCCCGGTAGAGGGCGACAAGCCGAAGGTTAGCCTGTTCGTTAGTGGCGCGATCCACGCCGACAACGAAGATGGCAGAAAGCCTGATAAACGGTATTGGGCCACCATTGAGGAACTGTTCGCGCGGGCTTTTGAAACCTATGTCAGCGTGGCCTTGAAAGAGAAATTCCCAGGATTTCGAAATGACTTCCTCGTGCGTGATGACAAGCTGAAGACTTGGGGCTTCACGCCCCATGAGATTCGTGAGGCCGCTGATAAAACGAAGGACGCCCTAAAGGCACAAGTTGCAGAGAGAAAGGCGTCTGGCGCCGAGTCCCTTACCGGAGACGGATACGAGATCACAAGAGAGCTATACCGCAAGACGCGAGAACTTGATCGGGTAATGGCGAGAGCGCAGCTTTACCCGGCCGGTAGCGAGCTTGACCGGATTAAAGACGCATTCAACAAACTGTTCAAAACACTCGAAACCAAAGAGAAAAAGGTTCACCACGACCACCTTGGCGAGATCGAAATGCCGGTGCTCTACAGTTCCGGCTCCGGGCTGGCGGAAAGAATCACACCCAGAGACCATGCCGTTATCGCCGAGTGCGTCCTCAGTGAAGTGGCAAGGATGTGCGGCAACAGTGTGTGGGTGCGATTCCAGGACTGGATTACCGACCCACTCAATCGCAAGGCTGCAGGGAGCTACAGCAAGAAAACCGATACTGAGGGCAACCTTCAAGCCGTGATTAGCATTGCCTACGGTGCCGGAATCCATACGGCGCACCACGAGGCATTCCACTATGCCCAGGACAACCTGTTGGAGAAAAGCGAGCAAACCATGCTCGATCGGTTCTTCGCGAAGGACTCCCCGTTATTCGTAAGGCTACAGCAGGCCCTTATTGATGACGGTCGCGACGATGCCTTGGCCATCATTGATGTGGATCCGCTCGAAGCGCAGGCCTATGCCTATGAACTATGGGTCAAAGGAAAGCTGGACGTAAAAATTGAGGAACCGCCTGTCGGGGTGTTCGGAAAAGTAAAGTCGTTCTTTGACCAGGTGGCATCCATTGCGAAAGGTGCCGGCTTTAAAACGCCAGAGCAACTATTCCAAGCTTTTTACCAAGGCAAGCTTCGGGAGCGGGAGGAACAGAAACAGACAGCTCGTTTCCAAACCAACGCCGACTCGCCTCCGATCAACATGTCACCGGGCACACACGGTCAAACCGATGAAAAAAAGCCGGAGAGGTTAGAGGTTTTGAGCCAGACCCCCTCTGACCTTTCAACCAGCGGGTACTGGTCTGAACCGGAAGACGACATCGAACCAGGGTTATCAATGTAATGGGCATGCACGAAGACGTTGAAGCAAGGCACAGCGATATGAAAATGGCATACCTGGAGACGGGATTGCGACCAAGCGACCTTATTCTCGACTGTTTTCAGGGTCACATTGCGTTGATGGAGTTTCAAGGCCTCCAGAAAGTTAAAGATAGCCAGCCGGCCGGCTTTACGCATGCTTTTCACACGAAAGTCTATGAACTCCTGCAGATGGATGCACGCAGCTGGGAAACAGATGAGCTGATCAAGATTAAAGCGGGATGGGCATCGACTCACATGCTCCTGATCGGCTTTAAATACGAAGCCAGCCACGAGATTGCCCAGAGCCGACTATCATCGTTAGCGCGTCGATTCGCCAGCCTTAGCCGTCTGGTATACCCGGCAGAATCCGGAAACCTCACCCATGAGGTCTTTTTTGGCCGCGTAGCACCCATCTTTTCAATGGTGACGAAGCCGAAACTGATGAATTACCAGAACCTGGCCGCGATCTTGATCAACGACTTGCAACAACGCAAACCATCTGTAACCGGTGCGGCCGGTGAAGGGCGTAGCGGGCTTCGATCAGCCATGTGGTTGACCAGCCCAACCAGTTCAGTGAATAACCCGGCTGCAACGTCTCAGGAACGACAAGAGTGCTATGAAGACAGCACGCGTCGGCTTTTGCGCCGGACGTTCAAGAACCAAACCATACGCCTTGAAGGTACGCCTGCCATTAACCCGGTCACCAGGAGAGTGGACAGCATTAACGCCTCGCTAATCTCCCTGGATACAATGATACGAGGCTCCGGATTGATTAGAGAGACCGTTGAACCGCTGTGCGCCTCCCTGGGAATGACATGGGAGCTCGACACGGCGCTACTGAATCAAGCTTTGCATGAGGCCAATCAAGCCAGAGACGGCCTTACCCCAAAGGACATGCGAATTGGGGTACCGATCCATGCAGAGACGGTACTTTCATGGAGCGAATTTCCTGAAGACCTCTCCGATGTACTCAACCTATACCCCAGAAAGCTGACAGGGGCCCTGCGAATCTACCTGAGACACCGAACAGATAATGGCGTCACACCAGGGCGCATGGAGGTGTCCCGAATAAATAACTGGATCCACCACATGCATCGGACCCAAGGTATACAGGTGTATTCAGAACTGGACGACCTGGCGATTCATGGGAATTTCAGCTCGTTGAGCAGCTTGAGCGTTCAAGGCTTCAGGATCAGCGGCCCCATTGTCGAAGGACCTGAGGCGGAAGAGCGATTAAAAAGTATCATCCGGTACCGAAACAAACTGAACGAGAGCATGGCAATTGTGCTGGGCACAAATGCCGCTCCCAGCATCCAGCGCATCGCCGAGCAAATAGGCGTCAATGCAATTGAGCATTCATTAAAGAGCACTGACAGGGGCCTCAACCAAGCCTTTGCCTGGACACTCAATTCAGGCGGCCGGAATTCACAAAATTCAGGGCTGATCGACGCTCGCAGTCGATTCCTCAATACCAGCGAATCCTATCTTTCAAATACATGCCAGCACGGAGTCCATAAATGAGCGCCGAGAAACCGGAATCCAACCAGCAACTCAACATGACCGACCTTCTTGCCCAGAGCGCTGAGTCGGAAGATCCAAACGAAATCCATGACGATCTTCTTTTTGAGAATGCGGATGACTTTGACGACGAAACCCCTGCAGAGCCGTCTCACCAAGAACAGACTGCCCCTGATGCCGGAGCCACACAAACCGATGCAACGGCAGATGCTGCGGGCGTAATCCCGCTTTCCGGTGAGCCTGCACAACCGTTGCAAGCCGAAAAGGTCAATAATCCTGCGATCACCGAAGAAACCCGACAATCTGCTGCCGCCCTCCGGAACAGGGTCATGCTTGATCCGGTGATTACCGGGAAGGATGCTGACCTGGTCCACTACAACAAGACCACCAAGCGCTTTGAGCCAGCCGGCCCTGACGCAGCGGCAATCCTGGAAAAGCTTGGAAGCAACGCAGATGTATATGCCTCTCGGGTAGGGGAGCGGCTGGCGAAACCTTTAATGTATGACGCCGGCAGCCAGGGCATGGCACTGAACCCTGATAAGCCAGTACGCCCACTTCAATCGCCGAAACAGATTCAGGATGCAGGACCTCTCGATACCTTTATCAAGAGCTCTGCCGAAGATCGGCTCAAGCGTATCAGTGGCCAAGATCCAGAAACCGAGAACCAGAAGCGCCAGAAAAAGTCTGCAGATGAACGAATCCGCCAGGCCATGGATCAGGAAGATGAACAGAACGAAAACGCCAAACAACAGCAGCAAGCTCACAAACCATTCCCCGGAGAGCAGCTACTGAACAGGGTGGGGGAGGGCATTGGAGCCGTCCTGTCTGTCTTTGCACGACTTGTGAAAGCACTGGTATCGAAGGTGATTGCAGCCGGTGAGCAGATTAGCAAGCTGATTACGAAGGATTCCCAGCAGAAGACCGCCCAGCAAGCTCGCGGCGGCGATCAAGATCGGGACATACCTTCCACCACGGAGTCGACCTCACAGCAGAGCGCCGCGGTCAGCGAAACCGGGGCAGAAAGCGCGAGCGAAGACCTGAGCACCAGGCTCCGCCAGGCCATCGAGAATGTTCACAAGGCATCAAATGAGGCCGTCCAAACATTTCACACCGCGGACGAACAAACACTGAAGAGCCTGAACGACGGCCTGGGAACCCACGAAGTCGGCGCCCCTATTATCAATTCGCAGGACTCATTCAGAGAACAGCTGGCGACTCGGAGTCCGGCCGATAAGGCCAAAGTAACTAAAGCGATCAACAAAAACCGTAAGCTTGGCGAGCAGCTTGCCGAGGGAGTGAGCGGAGTTATTCAGCATCCGGATATGTCCTTGATATCAACGAAGGACCGGGCCAGCGCGCTGGAGCACCTGTATACCGCAGTTGGCAGCCAAAGGAAGCTCGACACACTGACCGAGCAGGTTGTGCACAACGCGATCGACAAAGAAGGAGTAAGCTACCAGCAACACCGACAGAACAATGTCGCCGGCGTCCAGGAGAGCATCAGAACGGAACTTGAGAAGGCGCGCCAGCAAAGCCAGATCGAGGATCTTGCACGGACCCCAACAAATCCAGACCAAAACGAAACAGAGGAAACCGGGCAGCGCCCCGGGCTGTAACCCGACAAAACAAGAGCGCCCCGATTATCGGGGCGCCACTACCACACCAACACACCATTAACGATCAGGGTTCTTTGCCCCATCCAGAGCTTGCAGCCCGGTTTCGACGCAGCCGACCCTTTTCAACTATTGACATCCTCCCCCACCTAACAACGTCGATGGGGGATTCCTAACGCAGCGTGCGCTGCGCTGGGTGCTACTTCCTCACGGTTTCGCACAGGTTCCTGCTTCACAGAGTCCGGCAACCCAAACTCTCCACAGGCTAACACGCGATGCCCTCGCGCTTGAATGTTGATCGCACCGACCAAATCGGCATTCTCCTTGAAACCGCACTTTACACACTCAAACCGGGCTTGTGAGGTGCGATTATCCGGACTGACGTGCTGGCATTCGGGGCAGGTCTGACTGGTGTGGTGTGCGGGCACGGCCAGCACACCGCCACCCCGAAACGCCTGCTTGTATTCCAGTTGTCGCCGGAACTCGTACCAGCCCTGATCCAGAATGCTTCGGTTTAGCCCGGACTTGGCTTTGACGTTCACGCCCGGATTGTCCACATCGCCCTTGGCCGAGCGCGACATATTTCCAACCTTCAAATCCTCGATCACGATCATCGCGTGGTTATTGCTGATCTGAGTGGAGGCTTTGTGAAGGGTGTCGCGCCGGAGGTTGGCAATGCGGCTGTGAAGACGGTTGATTTTGGCTTTTTGTTTTTGCCAGTTGGCCGAGAATTTCACCTTGCGGGCCAGGGCGCGTTGCGCCCGGGCAAGGTTGCCCTGATTCACTTTGAACGCGGAGACCGGTTCGATAAAGGTGCCATCGGAGAGCGTGAGGAAGCGGGCAACGCCCATATCCACACCAATCATCGAGGCGGAAGGGTGCGCAGGTTCGGACACCTCACGCTCGGTCTGAAAACTGATGAACCAGCGACCGCCCTCGAACCCAACGGTGCAGTTCTTGATCGCGCCGACGATCTCACGAGATTTTCGAAAGCGCACCCAGCCGAGTCCGGCTGGCAGCTTCACCCGCCGATTGTCGATCTTGCAGTATTTCTGGAAGTTGACGAACCGAACGCTGTCGCGGGACTTGCCCTTTTTCTTGAAGCGAGGGCGTTGCGCGCCTTCCACCTTCTTGAAATACCGTTGCCAGCCGGTGTCCAGGTCTTTGAGCTTTTGTTGCAGATTGTCGGTGTAAGCCTCTTTCAGCCATTCGGTGTCCGGCTCACGCTTCCAGGCCGTGACCCATTTGGCCATTGTCTCGTACCGAGGCACGTACTCACCCTCGGCATCGGCCGCCTCATGACACTTCGCCAAGGCCTGGTTCCAGACAAACCGGGCGTGACCACAAAGCACCCGTAAGCGGGCGCCTTGCGTGTCACTGGCCTCCAGACGGAATTTGAAGCCTTGGCGTATAATCATAGGTCGGTGTGTAGTACATTAGATGCCATCAATACTACCACAAAGGTCAGTCATAGCAATGAGCGTGCAGTACAAAAAAAATAGGCATGCAGCATACCTCCTGCATGCTCACATCGTATTTGTCACCAAGTATCGGAGAAAGATTTTTGCACCCGCGCATCACGACGCCTTTCGAGAAGCCGCAAGGCAAGTGTGTGCAGAGTTCGGAGTGGAGATTGAAGAGTGCAACGGAGAGTCAGATCACGTACACCTGCTGGTGAACTATCCTCCTTCAATTCAGCTAACCAGGTTAATCAATTCCCTCAAAGCGGTCTCGTCACGCCGAATGAGGCGGCAGTTTGCCGATCTTGTCGCAGCATACTCAAAGCCAGTCCTCTGGAGTCGCGCGTATTTCGTCTCATCTTGTGGCGGTGCTCCACTATCCGTCATTAAAGAATACATTGAAAACCAGCAAGGCTAACGCCTTGCACCGCATTCACCCCACACCTTTTTCGGTGTGGGTACCCTGCGGTGACTTTGATGGGAGAGAGGGCCAAGTAACACCGCCTCAAGCAACTTCTCCCGCCCGAATGTGGTGAGCGATTCTCGGGAAGTGTCGCGCCATGCGATCTGCATCACTCCTTTCTAGGCGCCACTCATAACCTCCCCGTCCGGGAACGGAGGAGCGAACGGTCATCTCTTTGTCGACCACCTCACGAATTGCGACAAGGTGAGATTTGTGCAGCTGGTCTGAATCAGCAATACCGAATCGCTCGGCCAGATCCTCCATATAGGGCTTTAACCGCCAGATTACGTAATCAATGCACATCTCGGCCTTTTCAAGCTGGCCTCGAGTCATACCGCCCGCCCAAAAGCCTTTTTGGACAATATCTTGCCGAGAGGCATTGTGCGTAAAGACCGCTTCGGCGAGATGATCAAGGGCTTCTTTCGCTGCAGTGTAACCGCCGTAAATATGGTCACCGGCCTGCAGGTCACCGTAGAAATCCTGCATAAGATGCGCCGGAACACCAATACGAAACAGCTTGTCGTTGTCGAGGAAGATCGGCCGCGCCAGGGTGATCAGCTCCATCCGACGCTGGCGGTCCCTCAGCAAAGTGCGGTAGTCACCAACGGAAATATCACGTCGGGCCTTCACGGACTCCTTCATGCGCTTCACCTTGAGCTTCAGATTTTTCTTGAAGCCAAACCCATTAGCCTCCCACTCTGCGTTTTCGCGATCGGTGAGATAGAGCTTGTCGGATGCTTGTGGGGAGATATTCATTTCGGACTCCGAACCAGCCATCAGGCCAGACAATGTTTCATTACGTTCAGTCTGCTACAAAAAAAGAGGTAGACCAATCAGAAGTATGGCCTACCCCTTTTTTTGGGCCTTGGCGAACCTACTTTCAATCAGCCTTCTCGCTGAATCAGCTCATGATATCCATTACGGGGGATGCCAGCGCTGATTTTGAGCGCTCCGCTGGTGTCCTCGAAAACCAGCAGGGGGGTTTCTGCCCGCGCCATAACCATAACAGCAGTGTTCTTGGCCACGGCATCAAGGTACGGAACCAGGCGATCGACATTCGGTGCGGAGTCGATACGCTGAGCATAAGTATTGGTTGTCATGACCTGGTGCAACATAGCCAAAGGATCACCGTCGCTACGCTGAGCTTCGGCAAGTAATGCTGCGCTGGCGGTCAAGCTTGAGCGTGTATCCGCAAACACAATAGAAGGAATCCAGTGAATCTCCAGCTCTCCGACATCGACAAGCGCCTTTGACTCACTGTAATACCGATGACAAACAGGACAGTTCGGGTCGAACATCACGTAGACCTTCCGATCCGAGTCTCCCTGGACAATTGCGGGCAAGGATTTAACGAGATCAAGATACGCCTCGGTTTGCCCAGATTTACCCGCGAGTTCCTTCACCGCCAGGATGTCAGAGTTATTATCGAGAGCATGGCCCACGACCTTGCTAAACGCCCCCGTCTGAGCAACATCCGCCAGCGACTCAATCAAAATCCCACCATTAGAGCTCAAATTGTCGACGTTTGAAGCCTGCGAAGGAGCACCCTCCGAGCGGGCAACTGTTGGCGCGACAACAGGAGCGCTAACAGGAGAGGACGCAATTTCATCACCAACGGTGCGCACATCAGCACCACTACCGGGAACAGGTGCAGAATGCTGAGCTGGCACCGGCGGTACCGAGAAATCATTGGCCTTGTCACCACCGGACATAGCTGCAGGTGTTGGGGGCGTAATACCCAATACCTCATTAAGCTGCTGAGCTCCGGAGCGCGGCGCTCTGGGATTCACGGTTGCATTGCCATCTGGCAAAGAGAGCTGGGCGCCCGGGTATCCATTCTCAATTGGCGGAACGACGACTCCCGAAATCACTGTCTTGCCATCACCAAGGACATACACACTCTGCATATTCAATACGCCGGGCACTTGAATAAATACCTCGGTCGAACCTGCAGGCCCTGCTTTCTGGCCAAGAATTGCGACTGAGGGCAGGGTTGACTGCACAGCTCGAATGGCAACCTTGGGATCTTGGGACTCGGAAGCCATAACGGGCGCGCCACCGACACCCATCCCAATCGTAAGCGTCAGGGCAGTGGCTCGAATAGTTCGGAACAGCGAGGATGACGGGGAAACAATATTCAGCATGATAGGCTCCGGGAGCGGGTTCACGAATTTCAAAACGAGTTACAGTGGCACATAGGATAACAGTCCAGCCCCATCCCCGGTGACTCATTACTTCATTCGCACAATTCTTTGGTCATTGCTGGGGTGCAGTCTAAAGCTCGGTGCGCTGCCGGCGTATCGCATGAGTTATTATAGGCCAAACCGAATAACCTGGAATGGACTGCAATGGCTGATAAACCCGCAAAGCCCCAGCAAAGACGAACGCCCGCTCAGAAACCCTCGCCTAATAAAGCAGGAATCAAAAGGCCTTCACCCTCGAACGCCCAGAGCGCGAACAAGACTAACGGACCTAAAAAGCAGGCCGGGTCAGTAAAACCAAAGCGCACGGGGACAGAGGATGTGCCCATGATATACGGCGCCGAGGCGCTGGCCGCTGTGACGGTCGCTGAGTCAAAACTTTCTCGCTTCAAGGGCAGAGCACTGCTGGGACTCCTGGTTCTTTGCGCAGCCCTGATTGTGTGGAATGCAGCCCTTCAAGCCAGCCAGCCAGAACCAAAGCTTCTCGGAATGACCGTGGACGGCCGGATTCAGGAGTTGCCATTGCTGGACAAGCCGCTTGAATCCCGCCAACTACTGATGGACTGGGTTCGACGGAACATTCCAGACCTGTACGACTGGAACTACGCCAACTATCGATCCGAACTCAATAAAGCCCGGAACTATACGCAGCAGGTCACCCTTGAGAAATTCCAGACCGACCTTGAAAGCTCTGGAATCCTGAAGAAAGTGCTGGACGACTTTTTGATTCTACGCGCCAACATTGTGGACGAGCCGGTTGTAGTCAATGAAACGATCACCAAAGGTCGCCGACTTTGGATTGTCGAGATTCCAATGACCCTGGTTTACGACTCCGGTGAAGTCAAAGACGGACAGCGCCGCCGAATCAATCAGGACATCCTTTTCACGGCATGGATCGTCCGAGCAAACATTCTTGAGTACGACGCGGGCCTCATGCTTGCGAAGTATGCAGTTCAGCCTCGGAGATAATCATGGATCATAACCAAATCCTCAAACAGATCCTTTTCATGGCCAGCGTTCTTGCGGTGAGCGCATCTCTTCCAGTGGGCGCCGGCGCCAGCGAGGCTGAAAAAGACGACAACAGGTACGACTTGAACGAGAACACACAGCCAGTTCTGAGAAAGGGCATTGATCTACAAAACCTACCCAGAGATATGGACCTACTTTTCCCGCTATCGCCGGAAGAAAAGCTCGAGATTCGGCAGCGGCAGCTTGAAGACCAAGAAGCGACTTACAAACCCCTCAGGAATGTAGAGCCAATCCGAGAGCTGGTACAAGTGAGCGCCAATGCAGACACAATCCCAGAGATCAAGGTCACGCCGGATTACCCCACGAGCGTGGTGTTTACTGACATCACAGGGGCCCCATGGCCAATCAGCTACATCGGTCAAACAACCTCGCTGGCGACGATTGAGCAACCTTCGGGAACATCGAATTCACTCGTGATTTACGCAAAGAACAGCGCCGGCCGGAAATCGGTATCTGTGTTCCTGGAAGGATTGACGCTTCCGGTCACCATGACAATTTCTGGTAGCTCAGGCAACTATCACGCACTCAAACACATCCGGGTTACAGAGCGAGGCCCGAACTCACAGACGGAGGATGTTTTGCTGGCCTCTCGCGGTCAGACAAACACCGCCCAAACCCTGAATCCCACAGGCCAAAGCGAGGAAGGCTCAAGCAACCTTGACATGATCCTGAACAAGCTTGCTTACAAGGTGACGCCAGAGGGATTCAAGAAGCTTAAAAGCTCCGACAGGTCAGTGGATGCCTGGATTGAGATCGGAAAACCGAAATATATGTATGTAATGACCGACTACAACCTGGTTTCTCCGGGTCCCCGGGCGGGCGGCCGAGGCGTCACACCATTACAGGATGGCGTTCGCATATACATCATTCCACGCATAAACCCCGTTATGGCCCTCAACAACGAAGGTAGCCGGGTCTACCTGACCTTCAAGGAGTAATTATGTCGGAGCAATCTACCAGAGAATTCCTGTTCTCAAAGGAAGGTCGGCCTGCGCTCATCTTTGTTGGGGTACTGTTACTCATAGTCCCGGTGATTGGGTATTACGCATACAGCGCACTGTATCCCGAAGCCCCGGAGCGGGAAATCACAGCCGCCCAACGAGCAGCATCCGGCGAAAGCGATGTGGAAGCCCAGAAAACAGAGGGTATCCGGCCAGACCTTACGTCGCAGAACCTGGCACCCGAAGCGCGTGAGGCTCTGGATGAATTTAACGCGCGCGCCGCAGAGGAAGGCCGCCTTGGCCAACCAACACCTGATGATGTCGTCCTGATTGACGTGGATCGCAACGGAAACCCAATTAGCGAGGAAAAAGAGCGCACGAAGAAACACCAAGCTGGAGCTGCAGGACTTCAAAAAGACTGCAAGATTGCCGGTTACACCCGGAGTGGCGAACCGCTGTGCATTGAGGTTGCCCAATCGCACAAAATCATCGGATACACATCGGACGGAACGCCGATTTATAGCGATACCCCTGAGCGTGGCCAGATTGTCGGGTACACGCAAGAAGGAGAACCGATCTATGCAGCGGTCCAAGGTAATGGTGCGCCTGGCGCCGACTCAGAGCAGGCCCTTTTGGCAAGCATGACCCCCCAGGAGCGAAGGGAGTACCTGAAGAAGAAAGAAGAACAGAGCCGACTCATCGTCGCTGAACATGAGGAATACCGAAATCGACGATTTGCGGCAGCGGTAGAGTTGATCAATTTTGAAAGCACCCCTGCCTCAAGCGCTGGTCTGGCGTTTACCAGAGTGGCAGCCAATGAAAGTGGTACGCCAGACCCACTCCGAATCCAAAGAAATCAGGACGGAACGGCCGGCGTCGTCAAAGGTGAAAGCGCCGGAAGCTCAGGTCAGTGCGAGATACCGCTCGTGAAAGGTGGCGAAATCCGGTACGCACAAACAGATATTGCGCTTAACACGGACTTTCAAGGCCCTGTTCGCATGACGTTCCTGGAAGGCAATCTGCGCGGCTACATCGGAATGGGCACATTTGAGCTGAATGAGCTTGGCGCCAAGATGAAACTAACCATCGACACTCTATTTGATCCAGATGGCCAATCTTACGCAGTTAACGGTTACGTGCTTGACCCTAACACCACGCTCTGGGCCATGGCCTCTAACGTGGATTACCACATTATCTATCGCTACGGCGGCTTCGGCCTGGGGACGATTCTGAGCGCATTTCAGACATTGGCAGAAAACCGTGCACAAATCAGCGAAACCGTCACGCCAGACGGCACTCGCAGCACCCAAAACAGAGAGCCCGACGGAAAGCAGGTCACCTGGACAGTGTTGGGTGAATTCGGCGCGCTGTTTGAGGAAACATTCAGGGACAACATCAATCGCCCAATTACCGTGACGCTCGACCCAAACGAAGAGGCTGGCGTTCTTTTTGAAGATACGGTTTGCGAACTCAACACCGATATCTCGAAGAAGCGTCGCGCCCAGGAAAAACGGGAAGCCCAAGGTTACGGTGACCCAATCCAATAATTGCTCTGCGAATTAAAGCAGGGTACCCACGGCTAATGTTGCACAGGGTATCCTATACCGAGTTATAAATGGACAGGTGAGTGAAGCATGTCGGATAGAGATGATGACTTTTTGAACCACGGCGGCGATGAATTTAATCCGGATGCCGATGAGTTCCAGATCCCGGATGACCCGCACAGCGATGACGGTTTTCTTACTCAGGACGATGAAGGATTCGATCTGAGTGAGGACGATGTTCTTGACATGTCAGGCACCGACGAATCCGATCTGTTTGCATCTGAGTCAGATGAGTTTGACCTTGGTGATGAGCAGCACCAAGACGAATACCAGGAAGCGTCGGAGTCTCCTGGCGATTATGACCTCTCTGATGAAGATGCGGATTCCCAAGAGGAAGCATCTATCGGCTGGAAAGCATGGGTAGGCCTCGCGCTTGTTGCCGCAACAGCAGCGGGCGGCCTTGGCTATTGGGCCATGCCAGACACCGGGGGCAATTCAGCAGCAAGTACAGAGACTCGGCAACTGCCAACACCACCTCCAGCACCAGAACCTCCAATGCCGGCACCCAAAGCTGGCCCCACGGCAAATGCTGGGGTGCCAACGACGCAACAAACTGGCACCGGTTCTCGCCGGGAGAATGGGCCAATTGAAATTAGCCCTTTCCCAGAGCCATCAGCGATCGATGATCGAGTCACAACCCGCGAAGATCTTTCAGATATCCCTGAGCAGATGGCAGGCGTTGAAGCGCCATCACAACTGGATCTACCGGATGAGCCACTTGCGCCGACGAATACTGGTATGCCGCCCAGCCAAACGCCACCGGTAACCGGAAGTGGCGGGAACAACGGTGGCGCCGGCAGGATAGATCTGCCTCCAACGATCTCAGACGATTCGTTTACGAGCGAACAGCCCACCATTCAAGACCCGGCAACGCGCCGTGTTGTGGATGCTGAGCCCGAGTATGCGCAGGCCTTGAAAGAGCAACGCAAGGCGTTCTCTGTATTGATGAATATGACGCAACAGAACGGCCAACAACTGGCGAACGTACGGAACGATCTGAACGGATACCAGCGCGAAACACGTCGGGACCTCAAAGATCTGGACAAGCGCGTTGCGCGCCTTGAGCTGCGGCTGGAGCAAGATTCAAAGGAACAGGCGGTCAAGCACAACGAAACAGCACCACAGGCGGATAAAGTGGCCGACATAAAGACCAAACCCCCGAAGTCGCCGAAAGAAGTGAAACAGCTTCAGGAAACCCTCAAGGCCCTGAACTATCGCCCAGGCCCAGTAGATGGAATTTTCGGCAAACAGACACGATGGGCGATCAAGCGATTACAGCAAGAGCACGGTCTTGATATCACCGGCTGGCTGAACCCTGAAACCCTGGCAGCACTGGAAAACCCGAAGAAGTACAGCGGCTCCTATGCCCAGGACGATACGTCATCCTCAAAGGAACCAACAATTGCGGTAACCAGGCAAGAAAAAGCGGCCGAAGCATTCGGTGAGCAGTGGTTTGTTCGAGGGGTTACGCCCATCAAGGCAATTCTGTATCGGCCGGACGGTATGTCATTTGTGGTCAAGGTTGGCAGCGAAATACCTGGAATGGGCCAAGTCACTGCGCTTGATCCTGAAAAGCTCCACGTAATCACACCAAATGGTGTAATTACGCGCCGGTAAGGACGCAAAAATACCATGTTCGATCTTCAACAAATACTGGACGGGCTGCTATCAAGTGATAGCAACTTCATCTCATACATTGCGAATTTGGCGGCAGAGTTCGGCAAGATCGAAACGGTTTTGCTGACGATCATCGTCCCGGGCGTTGGATTGATGATTTCTGCATCAGCGATTCTGAAAATGATGAAGATGAAGAATCCGCAGTACGCCCAACAGATCAACCCATCAAGCATTGCTTGGCGGGCACTGATAGGTCCCGTGACGATTCTCCTTGTCCCCTTCATGCAGGAGGTGAGCGAGTCAGTATTTGGCGACGACCGAACTGGCGGCAAGGTGCCAAGGGCCATGACGTACTCAGCGGCCATTCAGGGAGCGGCATCCCCGGAACAGGTGATGATGCTCGGTATTCTGGCGTTCTTGGTCTTTGTCGGATGGATCACAGCATTCCGAGCAATGTTCGCGTTTGCCAGATGCGGAGACCCACAGCAAGACGGCTACCAGCTTGCCAAGGCTGGCCTGTCGCGCCTGGCTGCCGCAACGGTCTTAACATTCGCCCAATTTTTCATTGATGACGTTTTTGAATCGGTCACCGGTGGAGCAGGCAAGTTCTCAAGTGACCTCAACCTTTAACCCAAAGCAAAAACCACCCCGTGAGGAAGTACACGATGCAATCTAAAGTGAAACCTAACCGCTTCGGCACCATGCACCCTGCTGACAGGAAGATTGGCGTGCGCGTAGCCCAAATTTGGGCCGCTGTAACACTTACCGCTCTGATCCCCGCGACGGGTCACGCAGCCCTTTCAGACTGGATCATCAATATTGGCAACGAGTTTGCCCTGGCCGTCCCGATCATCATTGCGATTCTCGCTGGCGTGGGCATCGCCATGGCTGGTTTCGGCATTCTTAGCTGGGTATCCGCGAAGAAGAATCAGCGTGAGCCGACATTTCAGATGTACGTCATTATCGGCGGTGTTCTCCTGATCCTGCTGATCCCCTTCGTTGCCGCGGTCGGTGAATCGGTTTCCGGAGAGGACACCGAGAAAGCCATCGAATCTGTAATTTAATCGGCAGGAAAGCCCACCCATGAAGACGCCCCGGCTTTTTTCGACTACGGTTGCTCAAAAACTTCTCCCGCAAACGCTCGGAAAGAAGTTTCAACCATTGGCCATGAAGCTGGCGGCGGCGACCGGACACCAATGCCAGGTGTCCGGCTACCCATACCCCCTCATGAAAAGCGATTCAAGCAGCGGGGGAAGGGCAACCCCCCTAATGATCGAGCCAAGAGATACCGACGAACACGGTCAACCGCTCTCTGCCCGAGCAATACAGGAGCGACTGCAGAAGCTTGGAGTCACACCGAAGACTGTGCAGGTCGTCTGCCCCCTGATTTACTGGTCAAAACACGTAGATCTTGCAATCAACTACAAGCGTGGCAGCCTGATCTTTGCCCCATGGGCCTCACAAGGTGAGCTCATCACGCTTTTTCGAACACTCGCCGTCGCGGATAGCCAGCCGAAAGGCGATCACCATATCCCAACCCTTGGCCGCGCAAGCGAGGCGATGCTGGTGATTGAAGAGGAGATGGGGAACCACGGTATTTTATCGGAAGTCCTGGCACTGCCAGAGGATACTGAGTGGGACGCCCAGGTTTGGCTGGATACCCTCAGACGCCTCCCAGCCCGGGAAAGGCGCATCTACCAACAACGCTTCGCCCAACATCTTCGGTTCTGGCCATCGGCTGACAGTTTTCGCCCCTTGTTTGGATACTGGGGGAGCACAGCACACAAAAATCCCAACCAAGAAGACCGGTCGCCTACCTCGACGGGAAACCCCTGGATCAAACGATACAGCACCTTTTTTGAGCAGGCATTGAGCGAAAATAGCCGCTAAGCCATCGTCCACCCAATTTCCGGTCTGCGAAGTAAAGCAACCTACCCCGCTAGCGTGAGCGGGGGGTTATCATATCTCCATAACGTATCACACAGATACACATAATCTATCCCGATCCCGGAGGATGCTCGATGGCATTTGCAGATCGCAAACTGGCTTTTTCTCTAGCCGCACTGGTCTCACTTACCGCTTGCGGCGGTGGTGGTGGTGACGATGACCGCTCCCTGACGCCAAATGATGAGCCACCCATCAAGCAAGAGGATGAAGGCGATAAGCCAATCCCGAGACTCTTCAGCAATGGTGACCTCAGCATTGAACCCTCGCTGAGCCCCAACGTCCCAGTGGGCATTTACCAATACACCGCCACCAGCGCGAACGGCGGGAACGAAGCAATTGGGTTGGCCATCATTAGCCAAAGCGGTCGCATGGCGTTGGCAATGGAAGACTCTATGGAGTTTGCCCGCATTCAGATAAATGATGACAACCGTTTTGAACAACGGCTGGAGTCGACGTATACCGGGCAAAATGAAATCGCTCGAATCATCCGCGGACGACGCGATACAGGTGTGAGCCCTGAAGCCCTGGCTCGGATTTCCGGCACCATTCTTGAAGAGGCCAGCGGAAACCTCATTCTCAACTACCGCCTTGACCGCCAGCAACCGGACGATCTTAGCCTGACTTCCAGCTCGGCCGCAGGAACGTATAGCGGGATTGGTGAGGATGGTACCGGAACGGTCATCAGCCTTGCTGCTGACGGAACACTTGTAGGCTCAGACACAAGTGGTTGCGATTTCAGCGGCGAATACACCATTCCCGATCCAGCCAAAGATGTGTTCGAGGCTTCATTCCTGGCAGAAAAATGCGGCCCGGCCGTGGGAATCCCCGCTGGCGACAGGGACGGTCATTACTTTGCTGTCGGTCGACTGTCGCAAGACTCAGGCTCTTTGACGATGTTCGGAACCAACGGGGAA
This sequence comes from Marinobacter sp. tcs-11, assembly GCF_002049515.1. Lineage (NCBI taxonomy): Bacteria > Pseudomonadati > Pseudomonadota > Gammaproteobacteria > Pseudomonadales > Marinobacteraceae > Marinobacter > Marinobacter sp. tcs-11. The sequence continues at coordinate 49,337 of NZ_LLYU01000016.1, forward strand.
ATTGGCGTGCGAGTAACGGCAACGAACACCGATCCCGGTGAGGATGAGCCGGAAGAAAGCGCCACATTTTTTACGGATGACTTCGACATTTCTTCATCCGTAGTTACCAGCCTTGAAGCGGGCACATACAGCTTCAACGAGATCCCCATCGAGGCCAGCCAGTCGGACCTTGAATCCGGGATACTCGTGATAAGCGACACCGGACGAATGTCACTCGCAACTGATCGACGCCTGGCCGTGGCCCGAATTGAAGTAAGTGATGTAGACACCTTCCGGACCACCCTGACGCAATCAGAGCGCGCTGGGGCATCACAACAGCCCTCCAATGCGGTTGAGATTTTCGGAACGCCCGATAACGGCGCAACAGGGACATTTAAGCTGGCCGGCTCACTGCTGGGTAGCGACCAGGAGCTGCTCAATCGGTTTAGCGCAGAGCGCATTGAAACGAATGATGACGTGTTTACGGCTACACCGCTTGATCTGCCCACGGTGTCTGGCACTTATTCTGGAACCCGAAACCCCGGAGCCATTACCGCCACCATTACGATCGCAGTAGACGGCACCCTGACAGGATCCGACACAACGGGATGCGTTTACAACGGTGTCACAAACATCACATCACCGGACGCAGGTATTTACGAAATTCGAACCACGGTTGCCAACTGCTCGGCGTCTACAACGGCATCAGGGTCCGAGCGCAACGGCACCTACAACGGAATTGCAGATTTCACTCCAGGTACGCCGGATACGATTCGGCTGACACTAGGGAGCGAGACCAACGTTGAACACCTTGAACTTGAACGCCAATAACCGCGAAAAATGAGGAACATACCCATGAAAAAGCTGATCTCCGCTGCCATTATTGCTGCCGCTACTGGATTCACAGCAACCCCCGCCATGGCTGATAGCCCGGTGTTCTATACGGGGCTCAATATCGGCTGGAATGCCAGTGAAATCGAACTGGAAGGCTCAACTGAAGCAAACAACAACACCTTCGCCGGCGACCAAACCGCCAGCGCCTCGGGCCCGGCATTCGGGGGAATCCTGGGCGTGAAATTTCCAATCTCAACGGGCTTTGTGGGCATCGAAGCCAATGTTGCTGACAGCAGCGCAGAGTACGAGGCCACAGAAACTGTTAACGGTCAGCAAACCCTTGACCAGTCAATCTCCAGTGACCTGGGTTATGGCCTGTCAGCGATCCTGGCGTTTAACGTCAATGCGCACAGCCAGATTTACGGCATCGCCGGTTACCAGATGACAGACTTTGAACTGAAGTCATCCTCCCGGGACCTGGCAAGCGGTGATATTACCAATGATGGCTATGACGACACCCTGGGCGGGTACCGCTTTGGCATTGGCATGGAGACCATGCTGACTAGCGCACTGAGCGCCCGGCTCGAGTGGACGCAAACCAACTACAGCTCAGAAGATTTCGACATCGATATGGCTGACGGCACAACTGAAATGGAAATGAAAAACAGCGAGAACCGAATCACGATCGGTATTATCGGACACTTCTAATCAATTGAGTGGCTGACCAGGGCCGCGAATCCTCGCGGCCCACCCTCATCCAACCGAAACATCCCCCGCCCAGACCTACCCAACCCACCCGAACAACATCCAATTCCGAAACCGAATCCAGAAGAGCGCGCCGCCAGGTGCAAGCGCGGCCGCCTGCCCGCCGAACAGGCGAGCAGGCACAGGAAGCTGTCTAAGCGCCGCGTCAGTATATTGCTCCTGCTACGCTTTCTTCGCAGCATTCGCCGGCACCCCATCAATGTCATCAATGAATAAGTTTCCGCAGGAAGGCTTTTTCGCCACATGAACCCATACCGGCTGTTGCGTCTTGGAGTTTTTACGTTTCTTCATGATCCCGCCGCAATCTACGCACTTAGTCTCTGGGATTGGTTCGGGGATTACGGGCTGACCGTCCACATCGGGGAAGAATTTTACTCCGCAAGCATCTCCATCCCCGCGTTCGGCATGTGCCCAGTACGGTGAGCGACTACCCGTCTTGCTGTAACGACGGATTAGAGTTGCCTGACACTGAGGGCAAGGGGATGTTACCTCTGGAGGGGGAAGGACTGGGGCATCATGCTCATCGTTGAGATACTGAACGCAAGCAGCTGCATGAGCGTCATCAATGTGTACCCAGAACGCCCGCGAGCCTTGAGACCGCCCCTTGCCACGGCCGGAACCTTTGCGGTGCTTTTGGATGATGGGCTGATCGCAGCCCGGGCAGCGGCCTTTCAGCGCTAATGACTCAGCCTCAAGACGCTCTGCAATGTCAGAGGTAAGTTGGTCACTAACGGGACGGACAAGCCCAACGTAGGACATTGAACCTCGGGCCACCTTGTCCAGAGATGCCTCGACAGCACGGGTATAGGTGTAGCTCATAAAGCTAAAGCGAGACAGGGCATCAACGATGTAGTATCCCAGCTTACCCGGGACAAAGGCGGGAGACTTCCCAGAGCCGGGTTTAGGCTCGATGTAAGAGCGATTCTTAATGTTCTCCATGATCTGTGCGTAGGTTGAAGGACGCCCAATCCCTTTCGCCTCCAGCGCCTTAATTAAGGTCTGCTCATTATATCGTGACGGTGGCTCTGTCGTTTTCTGGACCGCCGCCACGGAACCGTCATAGATGCGACCTTGCTCAAGCAACGGCAGGGGTGTGTCTTTTGATTTGATTCGCTCAAGCTTCGCGTAGGCGCGCCACCCCTTTTCCTGAACAACGCTTCCCTTTGCCATATACATGGGATTCACCGGCCGACCACTTAAACCTGGCACTCGACGCTCGGACTGGAAGACATATTGAGTGACGGCATCTATGCCATTGGGCATAACACTCAGCATGGCCCGCTCCCGAATTAAGGAGTAGACATTCTTTTCGGTATCAGTTTGCCCAGCAGTTGCGGCGCTCACATCCGTAGGCCGTATGGCTTCGTGGGCCTCCTGAGCATCACCTTTTGATTTGTGCCTTACCACTTGATCAGCAATCGGAACACCCTGACCAGAAAGGTAGGATTGGATCTTGGCGATACCCTCGTCGGACAGGTTTGGTGAGTCTGTCCGATGATAGGTGATAAGACCTTGCTCGAAGAGGGTTTGGGCGGCAGCCATAACCTCTTTTGCGGAGAGCCCAAATATTTTCCCCGCAACCCCCTGCAGATCGACTGTTGTAAAAGCAGACTTCGGCTTAACAGCATTTGGTTTCTTTTCGACCTTCACCAATTTCACTCGTTGCGGCCCTGCGAATGGCTGTGCATCCGAGGCTTTCCAGAGCCGCTCATCTTTTGGGACGAAGGGAGTCATATCAAGAGAAGCAGATACATTAGGATGGCCGGCCAGTCTTAGCGTGCACACGTTGTAGCCACGAGGCTGAAATGCTTGGATCTCGCGCTCACGATCGACCACGAACTTTACCGCAACGGACTGCACGCGCCCGGCACTGAGGGAAAGGTTCGCCTTACTGGAAAGGGCAGGGGATACCTGATAGCCAATCAGACGATCCAGAACGCGCCTGCTTTCCTGGGCAGCCACCAACTTCATATCAATACGCCCCGGATTGGCCATGGCCTTCATAATGGCATCCCGGGTGATTTCCTGGTAGCTCACACGTTTCACATCATCAGGCAACCGAAGCGCTACTTTAAGATGCCAGGCAATCGCTTCCCCCTCTCGATCAGGGTCAGTAGCAAGGATTACCTCGTCACTCATTCCGGCAAGCCGTTTAAGATTGCTGACGACCTGGGATTTACCTTCGGATACCACATAAGTGGGTTTGAGCGTTTCCAAATCCACACCAAGGTCCCGGGGCGGTAAATCCCGCATATGCCCAACAGATGCAGCTACACGATAGTTCGAGCCCAAGATGGTCTGAATCTTCTTGGACTTAGCCGGAGACTCTACGATAACCAGTATTTGCCCCATCAGAATCCTCCTGCGAATAAAAGCGGCCCACCCACACAGCACATGGGGTGTTGTAGAATGAATTGAAATCTGAAATCAGTTTAACACTAACCAGGGTAACGAACGGTTATGGACGCGCTTAAACGTGCAATGGTTGTAGGGCTCTCGGCAGGCCTCTTGTTTGCGGGTAGCTCAAGCTCTATGGCGGCATTCGAGATCAAGAAATCAAAGATGCCGGTGCAAGAACCGGCGAAGGCCGCTGCGGTATTCGATGAATCCGAGTTTTCAATGTGGGTCGACAACTCGTACAAATCGGTCATCACTTATGGCGAAGTACCCAGCCTCAATGAAGCGCCAAGTTACGGCGACAAAATGCCGTTGTCGGATGCCCTGAAAGTGCTCGCCCCGGACGAATGGAAAGTTATGCGGGCGAAGGATTTGGACCTGGAAGGCCGGTTGGCTGTGTCCTGGGATTTACAGAAGGCCACCTGGGTTGATGCCTTGGCCAACCTCGGTGAACGACACGGCTTGCAGTTCCACATTGATTTCAATCGCAAGCAGGTGTTCGTCAAGAACGGCCGGAAACTTGTTTTTGATCGTCCCGAGCAGATTGGGATTGAGGAAACCTACCCGTCCGCCACCGCAAGTCGGGTGTTCGATAAACACGGAAACGTCGAAGAGATCGTCGCGCATCAGCGAGTGTCCACAAAGTCATACGTCAACCTGAACGACGAAAACCCTGATCAAAGCGTGTTTACGCTCAAAAAAGGGGAAAGCGCCAAGCTTGCACTGGAAGACCTCGCCCTGATTTTTGGATACGAGAAATTCCACTGGCTGATGGTCGATCAGCGCGTATCGCAAACACAAACCTACATTGGCGATGCCCACCACATTATGGGCCAGGTGGTATCTGGCTTCTCCGGAAGAATGTGCCTGTATGAAGCCGACAAAGTAGCTGCCGTAATCCCAAGAAATATGGAGTGCCCTACCAATGCAAAAAACTAAATCGATGCTGGCAGTCAGTCTGTGCGTTGCCATTTCCGGGGCACCAATGATGGCACTGGCCTCTGAAAAAGATGCGGATAAGCCCGCCGTGGAGGTCGTTGAAGGTGCTTTTCCGGGTGAATTCTCTTCTGATGCGCTGTTTGAAATTGCCCCCATGGCGCGAACCGAGGAAGTCATCACCTACAAGATTAATAAGGGCGAGAAGTTGCGGGAAGCAATGACGCGCTGGACCACAAAAGCGGGTTATGAGCTGGTATGGCAGCCGGCGCCGGAGGATGGCGACATCATTTTTGCTGCCGATATGGCATTTACGGACACCTTTGCTGATGCAGCGGATTCGTTTTTCGAGGTGGTGCGCGCACAAACCAAATTTGACGGGAAGCTGCACTCAAACAAGGTGCTTCGTGTCTTTGTCGCTAACGCCAAGCGCTAACAGGATTCCGATATGAACCCTATCAAAACGTCATTATTTGCGGTTGTCACCAGCATCACGCTGGCCGGTTGTGCTGCATGGATGCCCGAAACCAATGCTGATCGCCCCAAGCACATGCCAACGCTTGAAAAGCTGCAGGCCGAGTTGCTCAAGTTGGAACAGGAGGCATCAAAGGGCAGCAAATTCAAGGATGACAGTCCGTGGCTGGTGGCCAAACACGTTGGCGACTACCAGAAATACGATCATCTGGAAGGCCAAAAAATCACCATTGCACAATATGGGAAAACATTGCCCGAAATGGTGGTGCGCCTTTCAGAAGAAATGGATGTCAACATTTTCCTGGCGTCCGACCTCTACCTTAACCGGGAAGGTGCCGCGAACCAGGGTAAGAAGAACCAGTCAACTCAGAAGCAGGGCAGCGAAGGTGGTCCACGCTCTATACGCCAACCTGAGATTATTGATACCTCCAATGTGATGACACTGTTTGGAGCCACATTCGGCGGAAACAGTGGCCGTTTTGATGATCCATTAAGCGCAGAACTCACCGTTAAGAGCGAAGGGCAATCCGCATCAGATCTGCTCGACAATATCGCAGCGCAACTTGGCATCAGCTGGAAGTATGACGAGGTCCGGAACCGCGTGACGTTCTACCGGCTAGACCAAGAGAACTTCCAGGTATTCTTCCCGGGCATCGCAGAAGCTGAGATCGACGTTGGCCGGTCGGGTGATCGAGATAGCGTTATCCGTCAGAACGCCTCTTATGAGAATGAATCCGGCTCGTGGGAAGAAATAGCAGAAGGCGTGCAGGCCCTGCTGAGCCCGTTCGGCAAGGCCACGATTGTAAAAGGCACCGGCAACATTGTCGTGGTTGATACGCCGGAAGCAATGGAGTCCGTAACCGAGTACATCGAAAAGGTAAACGATGTGTTTGGCCGTCAGGTGTACCTGCAGATACGAACAGCTGCTGTCTCTGTTGAGAGCGCCAACGATTTTAATGTGACCTGGAACAACATCCTTAATACGGTGAACAGCGGTGCGTTTGAATTGTCCTCTCAGACGGCCGAGGTACCAACGCAGAACCTTCCCAACGTATTCAATGTAATCCGCACCTCGAACGGTGCCTCCCTTGCCCTTGAGCTGCTGGCCTCCGAGCTTGAGAGCACAGAAGTGAACGAACAGGCGGTAACCACATTATCGAATCAGCCAACGAGCCTGAAAGTTCTGACCGAAACTGGTTATATCAGCGGTATCTCACAACAAGACGCCACTGTTAATGCCGATAACCTGGTAAGTGATGTTCAGACGGATACGGTAAACATTGGCTTTGACGCCACACTTCTACCACGGGTGATCTCGGAATCCCGGCTACAGCTGCAAGTAGCCCTGGAACTGTCAAGCAATCTTACTCTGGTCAATTTCGACAGCACCATCGTTCAAACGCCAACGCGTGATCGCAACAGCGTGGTGCAACGCGCCTGGCTGCGCAACGGGGAAACGTGGGTTCTGGCGGCATTCAATTCCAGCAAATCATCCAACCAGGAGCAGGGTACAGGTGATCCGGGTTTCTGGGGACTTGGTGGTGGCACCAGCAAGAGCAAAGAAGAACAGATCCTTCTGGTAATGATTACACCGCACATTCAGGAAGGGGTGTTCTGAGATGCCGGAAATTCTGCTTAACGGAAGTCCGGAGTATGCCAAGAATATCCTGACGGACATCGAGTGGACCATCCTGGGCTCCAAGGAGTTCAGGAAGGCAAAGCCAGAAATGAGAACACAAGGGCTGGAATTTCTGGCCCTAACAAGCACCAGCTCCCAATCCAAGGACATGGTGAATATAGGCCAGATTCCGAAGGCTGAACTGCCCGAATCCGGCAAGGCTGTATCTTTGGCCGCTTGGCTCGCCCACACATTCCGAAGTGGAACCATCCTCGCTTTGGAGGAAGTGGAACAGCGTCGAGAAGAGACAATGGCGTACTGGCTGTGCATTGTTAATGATGGCCAGGTTGTCATTGGCACGGACACTCTGATCGAAGACTGGGAGACCGTCGTTACAATGGCGGAGAGCACGCTTGAGGCTCTTGGCGCTGATAACGTCGGGTACATTGGAGAAGCTGCTCGCAACCTTCCATTCAATACGGATGCCCGAGATTGTCCTGTGCTGGCGGAAGCACTGACCAAAAGCGCTCATCAGAAAGCGATCATTAAGCGAACAAGCAATAGCAATTTGACAACGATCCTTACCGTTGGCTTGCTGGTGTCGTTTGTGGCCGCCGGCGGCGCTTGGTACGGCATCATGTACGGATTGGATGGCGCAGAAACGGCTGAGCAAGCAGAGAAGCGACGGGACCTGCAGCGCAAACGCGCCCAAAACGAATTTCAAACCATCCTGAACGAAACCGGAGGGATGAATGCAGCAGGACATACCCTCGCATCCATTTGGATCAGCCCCATCAAAGACACCCCAACACAGATCGATGGATGGAATCTGCAGTCAGCCGTTTGCGCTGAAAGCAGCTGCAAGCTGACCTATTTAAACTCAAACCTCACTCTGCCTGCCGACATCAAAGCAACAATTGGGGGGTGGTGCGATCAGCTAGCAATATCGGCAGACGGTACAACAGCCGAATGCGACATCCAATACGTCGGAAAGCCGATGATTGTGAGCCAGGAACCCAGCGGCCAAATCTACGAAACCGACATCAATGAGGCCTTGCTTGATCAGTCCGAAATAGATCGGTTTCAGGGTGAATTGATGAAAATTGCTCGACTGGGCCCCGGTACCGCGTACGCGATCAACGAACCCGCCGAATACCCATTCCGTGGAAGCCGCTTCTTGCCTCTTGTTGAAATGTGGAATCAAGGGGAGTGGGGGCTGACATTCCCCGCACGTTACTGGAGCGCTGTTACATCCATGCTCCGCAGCTTCAACGGTATCGCTGTTAAAACTGTTTCCATTAACTGGGGCGCCCAGGTTGTGGAGCTTAATGGCCTTTATATTGCCAAGAAGGAAGGTATTGAATGAAACGTCAAAACCGCATTAGCACAATTATCTTCGGTACAACCTTGATCACAGGTTTGGCGGTGGGCGTGCCGGCCAATGCTCAAACCATCGGTGAAGTCATCGAGCGCCAGCATGACCTGGCTGACCTCGACCACAGGATTGAAAAAAACGAGCGCCTGATAAGACTCCAAGAACAACGCGTGGAATTTGCAAGTGTAGGCACTGCGAAACAGGAAAAACAAAGAGCCCAAAGTCAGGGAAATACGCAAACCGAATATTTCGGTCAACGCCCAAACCAGGCAAATAACCAAGGTCAATCCGGCCAACCGCACGAGCTGGCCACGCCCGAGAAAACTCCGGAAGAAAAGCGAAAGGAGCGAATCTTGAGCCGGCTTGATAACGCTGTATTAGCGGAGGCATATGTTCCCAAAGGGGAACCCTCGAACAAGTTAGTTGGAGTAATCAGCGTTGATGACCGGGGTTTTCTGGTAAAGAAAGGCTCTGTCATTGATGGATGGAAAGCGATTTCAGTTGAGTTGGACCGCGTCATCTTTGAAAACCAAGAGTTTTCAGCACGCAAAACCGTATTTCAAGCGCAATAACAGGTAAACGGTAGTCTATCTATGTCAAAGCAACGAATCCCGCTAGGCACGGTTCTGCTGAACAAGGGCTTGATCGATAAACGAACCCTCGAAAAAGCGCTGAAGATGCAAAAGCAGAAAAAGAATGAAGGCCGAGCAATTCCGCTGGGTGAGCTGCTGGTGCGCGCGGGAAAAATCACCAAAGAACAGCTGGAAGATGCACTCAATCGGCAAAGTAAGCGGACAACAGAAGTTCTGCGCAGCCGATATGAAATCGATGAGATACACGGACAGCTGACGATCCAGAGCCTCGACACAACAACGGGGAAGCCGTTTGTTGAGGAAGCATACTCGAATGCAATCCAGGTCGCCGAAAACCTCAAGAATGAGCCGGTAATCCTCGTGACGCCTGAGTTCCAGGCGGAGGCTCGAAACGTAATGATGACAATCCGTCAGCGCGTTCTCGGAGCCTACGGCAACAGTAATGGTCAGCCGGCACTCCCCCAGATTCTGAAAGTCACCCCCGATCTCCTTGATCTGTATCGCACGAGCGTTCACGACCCCGCGCAGAGCGCCCCGAAATCAGATGTTGAGAGTGAGTTCGAGGTTCTCGTCAAAAAAGCTTACGAGATGGGGGCCGTTGATCTTCACTTCTTCCGGAAAGTAGATGTTTGCACCGTTCGCCTTCGGATTAACGGCTCACTCAGAACCTTTGCGGAATGGAGCCCCGAAAGAGCGGATAAAATCATCAGTGTTGGGTTCCAGAGCTTTGGTAAAGGCTCAAAATATAGCAATTGGAACCAACGGCAGCGACAGCGAATCCGAATCAAGATCCGTTACAACCAGCACATCACGCTGGATTGCCGGTACGAACACGCGCCCGGTGACGATGGGGCCTATCATACGTGTGTCCGGATACTTGGAAATGATAAGAGGGAGGTCAGCAAGCAAATTGACTTGTGCGATCTCGGGTTTACGCGCAAACAGCATTATGCACTTGAAGCGGCGGTGAGCGAGCCTTCCGGTCTGGTCATTCTTGCCGGGCCCACCGGCTCAGGTAAATCAACGACCATGGCCGGCCTGATCAAATTCATCAACCAGAATAACGATGTCAACGTGTTGACGGTTGAAAGCCCCATTGAGCGCGAATTACCCGCCTTTCAGACCAGCGTAAGCGATGATGAAGAAGGCAACCAAAATGAGTTTGCCCATGCGATTAAGTCCATGCTTCGCCGCGACCCCGATGTCGGCATGGTTGGAGAAATCCGAGATCACATGAGCGCATCAGCAGTCGCTAGCGGTGTTCAAACTGGTCACATTATGCTGAGCACGGTACACGCCCAGTCAGCCATCGAGATCGTTGAACGCTTGGCAAGCCCGGCCATGAAGCTGACGCCGGACACGATCGGCTCCCCCTCATTTGTTAATGCCCTGGTATTTCAAATGCTGGTCCCAACTCTGGATCCCAAATCAAAGGCCCGCCTAACCCGCGAGAACCTGGATGACTACATGGAACCGCGACAGAGAGAGCGCTTTCTAACCCTCTTTCCGGATTTCCATCAGAAAGAAATCTATGTCCGCGGCTCAAGCGATCAGCATCCGGAAGGCGTCAATGGTATGACAATTTGCGCCGAAATCGTCATTCCTGATGATCGAATGCGAAGCCATTTCCGCCGCCTTGAACTGGCAGACGCTCTGCGATACTGGAAGTCCTTGGGCGTGGGCGAGGCCAACAAACCCCTCGATGAGCGATTGACCGGCCTAACAGCATCGGAGCACGCAATCCTGAAAGTAGAGCAAGGGCTGGTGGATCCCCGAGACCTGGAAGCATATTTCGGCCACATGAATATCCTCGCTGCGAAGCGCAAAGATGTAGCGGCTAATCTCGATAGAGCGGAGGCCGCGTAATGAGCTTCATGGAAGGGTTTTCGAAGAAGATACCCGCAAGCCGGCGAGTTGACCTGTACGGCTTCCTGATCACGCTCATTAAAAGTGGCTTTGATATACAGGGAGCAACTGGTGAGGTTGCAAAAACACTCGAGAAACAAGCTGATCAGGTAATTCTGGGGAAAGGGGAGCTCCTGAGCGCTGCAAAGATCTATCGTTATATCGAACAAGAGCAGCGCCAAGGGCGAGCCCTCCACCTATCGCTCGCCGGCCGGGCACCCGATGCGGAAGTCATGATGCTCATGGCGGGCGCTGAGGGGGACATCATCAATGGATTGAAGGCCGCTCAAGCATCCGCCGTATCCGGCGTGGAAATGCGGAAAAAGATTCGGAAAAGCCTAACGTATCCTTTCGGGATACTAATGGTTGTGGTTTTTGCGATGAACTGGCTCGGCAACAACCTACTGCCCGTCATGGCGAAACTAAAACCGGTGTCACAGTGGGCGCCAGCAGAGCAAACGCTTTATTGGGCTACCACAAATGTCGGAACATGGTTCCCTGGCTTGATCTTCGCAATGATTACGATCGCCCTTGCCACGCATACGATCAATCGACTGGTAGTCGGCTCGGTGCGTGAAAGCATACATGGACTCCCACCTCTTAACGTAATCCGCAAGATAACGGCAGCCACAATGCTTAGCACTCTATCGTCACTGGTTAGAGCGGGATTGCCGGTGCTTGGCGCTCTATTAGCTATGAGGGATGCGACCAACAGCACTTACATGCGCTATTACCTCGACTACGCAGTAAATAACATGCGATCCGGCGTTGCGCGCCAAGGTCCCGGTAAAGCGATCGGCTCCAAGCTGTTTTCCCCCTGGGTTATGGTGAAACTGGATATCTACAGCCGCGCAAGTGGCGACTCGTTTGCTCAAACCATGTCCGAAATTGCGGGTGACGCAACAACCGAAGCGATGAGCTCCATAGAGTCACTATCTCGCTGGATTAATATCTTTCTCATGATTGGTGCGGCAGTAGTAATCGGATTCACCATCATCACCATGTATGGAATTACAAGCGACATGCAGTCCGGGCTCACATGAGCACGCGCTGCAAAAGTGATACATCGTAGATCTCACGGTGTAGTACAGAATAGAAGAACATTGCTCAGTCCGGTATGCTCCTGCGGTAAACTACAAGTATCTCGTCTGGTGCGTCACACAATGGATGAAAAGCCGAGATAAATGGTGATCCGTAGGGTTCATGCCCGGACATTTACTTGTAACAGAAGGTGCAACATGAAAATGAATCATCCAGCGAAGAAGAACAGCCAACAAGGCTACACCCTTATCGAAACCCTTTTGGTTGCGGGCATTTTGGCAATCGTAATCGGCTCAGTGGTCGGACTGGCGCTCAGTTCTAGCGCATCCCAGACCGCACGAGCTGAAGCGCAAACCATAGATTCGGCGGGCAATAAACTGAAGTCAATCTATGGCGGCCGCCCGAGTTACGCCGGCTTGGACACCGGTGTTGCTCAAGATCTCCAGATTTGGCCCGAATCAATGGGCGATCCGGCCATGAATCAATTTGGTGGCGCCGTGGCGGTTAACACGCCGCCTGACTCCCCCAAAGGCCCGGCCGCAAACGGCTCCAGACAATTCCAGATTGATTGGGAAAGCGTATCAGCTGACGCATGCCCGGAATTGGCCTCCGCGCAAACAAGTGCGATCGGCGTAGACATTGATGGCGTTGAGGTGTTTAACCGCGGCGTTAGCGATCTCGATGTTGCCGCAATCAGTGCGAACTGCGACGACGGCGTGACGGTCAGTTTTATCTACGGCAAGTAATAAAGGTGATTAAGCGGTCATGGAGGACCGCTTGACGCAAAAGGCAGACAAACTATGAAGCCCAAAGCCATTACATCGACGATGAGCCGCCAGCAAGGCTTCACGATGATCGAAGTCGCCGCTGCATCAGTCATTGCCGTTGGCATTAGCGCAATGATTGCGCTCTCGCTGGCAGATGCAAACCGCGCAAGGCAGAGGGCAGCTGACGCAGCCCAAATGGCGCAGTATATCAATGGAGTTGCCGCCTACATGAGCGCCCAAGGCTCGGTAGCGCCAGCCACACTCATTCGAAATGGAACCGACTGGCTCAAGTCAGTGGACTGCGGCGGCTTGCAGCCTGCGGACAACTTTTATCTTCCCTGCAACATTCCAACTGACTTCAACAACGACAACGGGATAGGAGCACCTCGCGTTACGTTCGACTGGGGGCAGCCCAGAGCGCCATCCGCTGACATTCAATTTGGACAGATCCTGAATGATGCCGGCGAACCTGATCCACCGACTGCCGCTGTGTTTGTAGAGGAAATCAACGCCCGCCTGGATACTGATGGCTACCAATTTGCCGAGGCATTTATTGTCGATCCAGCGATAGCCGATGGCGCGACCGCTTCCGCGGAATTGCAACAAGCCAATCTTCGCGCATTTGTGGATATGGCCATCGAGAGCACGACGTTCGTTCGCCTTGACGGCAACTCAATTATGCGGGGAGCCCTGATTAACGAGAACGACACCTGGGCAATCATATCCAGGGACGAAAACGGGGTAGAGAATGCAGAGCCCGCGGACCCCACCGCGTCGATCAACACGAATGATGTTTATGTACGCTCGGTTGACGCCTGGACTTCCGAGACGCACGAGTTGGCGGAAGAGGCATACCGAATAGCTGCACGCGCTCCTATCTTCGTATCGAATGTGCGGTCAGGAACAACGATCAGCAAACCCACGTGCCCAGCACCATTGGTAGATCGAATTTCAGCGGTGCCCGCAGGTTTTGTTGGTGGCCCGACACCGACAGACCCTCGATTTATTGCCGGGGCGAGAACACGAGTTATCGACAATACAACCAGCTACACCGTCTGGCTGGACATCCTCTATGACGGAGAAGCCAGCTTCCAAACTGTGGCCGCTCCACCGGATCCACAGAACACAATGGGCCTGATTAACGTAACGGTTAAATGCTCGGATGCTTGATAACAGGGAGAAGCAGCGATGCCCAACACACCCCGCCAAAAGATAGTCCTGACGGTGGCGAGCGTCATGCTCGCCTTTTGTGCGTCTGGACACGCCAGCGAAGATGCTGGCACAAAATTCCTTACTGATTATGAAAGAGGGGAGAATAGCCAGGGCGATCCTGTGGCTTCAGGAAATCGCCCCGCTCTTTGGGAGAACGTCGACGCCGTTGGCGCCCGGCCTGACATTGAGACCTTTGGATTATCAAGCCCAGAACTCGGTCAGCTAGATATCCCGAGCGGCATCGCTGCGAATATTTCAGGAAGCCTGCAGTCTATGTTTGAGCGTCTGAGTCAGAACGAGGCGTTTCTGGAGTTCTATGATCGAGTCCGAGAAGACGGAACAAACCGTGACGACGTAAATTATGGGCATGAAGGCGATTTAACAGATCTCGAATCCCGAGGTGATGAGCTTGCAGAGATTCTGCAGCCAGAACAATAACCCTAACATCGTCAGCGATATTGAAGCGCTCATTAACCTTGCGCTGAACCGGACAAAATTGAGGCCGACCATGAAAAAAGCTTCTCTACTTACAATAGCTGGACTTCTAACGTTATACCAGGGAGCCGTATCGGCGGAAGCAGAGCCTGGAATTAGCGAGGAACGCGGAAAACCCTGGAAGAACTTGATTTCCGAGAGTTCAAACAACACCGTTAAAGTACCTGATATAGAGCGTAACGCTGAAGTTGTGAATGCGAGCGGGCTAAAATCGACGTGGGAACGCGCTCAAACCAACCCTGATTTCATCTTGTTAGCCGACCAGATTCAATCAAACGATGAACGATTGGCCGATGCCGAACAAAGAATTGTAGACCTTGAAGTCACAGTTGGCATCACGAATGATAGCGGCGACATTGTCACAGGCGGTGCAGGAGCAACCCCCTCACTGCGAGTAGTGTCCATTATCGTTTCTGACGACCCGCTAACGTCCTCTAATGGGCTGGAAAAATGTCGAACCAAAATCGCACAAGAGGCGGGCGTTAGCATAGACTCTGTTCCTGGAGCAGCTGTTGAACCGCTAGCATTCTCCTTGCCCTCTCCAATGTGGCAATGCGGCCCACCAGGGACGACTACAAATGAATGCAGCGTCATTCAAAATGATCGCTGGCAACACGTAGCGTTCCTCAATGAGTTTAACTACACCACTTCCACATCAAGGACGATTTGGCGGGGAGGTGGAACGAATCTTGATGATGGATATGCAACGCCCCAAGCTCAGACTTATGACACAGTAACGTTTTGGGGGAGCCCAACGACGCGCTTCGGAAAATCCACATATCAAAACGGTGTATGGACACCAGATACATTTGATATGACAGATATTCGAGATGACGCTGGCGCAGCCATAACTGAATATCGTTGCACCGGAACAGTTGGCGGCTAACTGAAGCTTAAACAAACCTCAACGTCCAACCCAGGGCCAACGACCACCGAGTCTGGATCGATGGCCTTGGGATCAAATATCGTCACAAACTTTGCCAGCCCAACCGTGGTCTTAACGTCATAAGCAATGGCGGTTGCTTGGTCATAGGGCGGCGTAGCCACAAGGCGATCCAGAAGATGCATATTTTCGGAGGGTGCCCGGGGAAATTTCTCGGGCGGCTTCCCTTCTTCTGCCAGCCAAGCGTTCCACTTCTCGTTTATATCACTCATCATGTCGGAAGAAGCTCGGGAGGGGAGATTGATGAAGTGACATTCATCGAGGTCTTCGATCTTCAGCTTCTTTGGGTTCCAGCGCCCAATGCTCACCTTGAAACTGACAATTGCCAGACTCCCTTGCTCGGACACCTCCAGCATAGACGCTCGAAGCACATTGGAAGACCCACGGTGGCCATATAAGACCGTCAATCCGTTTTTTGGCAAGGTCATCCCGGGAGGTTGATAGAAATCCGGCTCACCAAGAACAACGGGGTCCGGAACCTGATCCGGGTAGCGAAGAACACTGATGGCACCGATTTGGCTCGACTGGTTTTCCTTTTCGCTCACCGTCTATCACTCTAGTTTATGGTCTGAGGCACTCTAATAGTATGACTATCAGCCAAATACGCCGCCACCACAAGCAACCACATAAAGATTGCCCATCGGTAGTTTGTGGGCGAATTGTACCCGCAAAGTCTAAATTTGTGAAACATAGGGACACCTAATTCAAAAATGCATCCCGGTACAATACAACTATGGATGACAACTAGAATGATTACAAACCTGAAAGGGTATCAAAACTTGAACAGTCAGTTTCCATGGTATAGTTAAGTTGAGTTTTGATTTCGTAGAGACAGCATAGTTCAAGGACATAATCGTGATGCGCTCAACACCGAAGGCAGCCTCAGGAAAGGGCGGTGGATTCGCAAATCCATCTGCCCCGATCGATGGAAGCTATATAAACATTCTTTCGTCATTCCTGGATGCCACAACCGACCCGATGACCAGTTCATCAGGCCTGACTAACGTGGACCTTGCGTTTCTACTGAACATTCCTGCGCAACAATTGCCATTACTTCGGTCAGCGCCATCATCCATGGACGTGACAGACCGTAGAGTGCAGAGAAACGTACCGGCATCAGAAGGATCCCGGACGGCCGGGCAGAGTATTAAGTGTATTCGGCCCTATCATGCGATTTTGGTCCGTTTGTATCTGCGCCACCCGGAATACGCAACACTGATTCCGCCGCGCCCCTCAAGCGCCGAAGTGTACGAACTGATACAACCTTTCATGCGCCCCGCAGGTCAGCCGTGGAACAACCCCGAAGAATCGCGCCGGCGCTGGTTCGCACAGCTGTTCGGCCGCTCGCTGATCATCAGTTACAAAATGCTGGCCAATGACCCCACGGTGCAGGCCAACCGGAACAACAGCAGACCGGTGACTCACCTGCAGACGCTGATCATGCTGCGCTTTGCCGCGGAGTTCCGTGCAACCTACGCCGATTTCAGAGAGAAGTATCTGCCGCCAGAGGAAGCAAACAACCCTCTGTACATCCCACAAGCACAAAGCTGGGACATTCTTCATGAACGGGACAGCCTGACGGATTGGATGGATGATGGCATCTACGAATCTTTCAGCTATGAGCTCACTAAGCGCTGGTCAAATTGGTGGGACGGGAAGTACATGAAGACCCTGGAAAGGGAGGCACGAAGCCGGAACCTGGACCTGGAAGACGTACTGAAAACAGGGCAATGGAAAATGGACGACGAGGTTTCCAGCTTCAAGGACTACCCATCCGACGCCATGCCAATCACGGGAGCCGATAGCAGCCTGCTTACATCCTTCCGAGGCTTTACAGGGCTATCCAGCTCCGAGTTCGTGTGGCTGCTTGGAATATCGCCCAAAACCTTTTTCATGTACCGGAAGCGGCCCAACCAGCGCATTGATGCGTCAGTCAGCATTCTGATGCGCCACCTGTACCACAATCCGGACGACCTCGATCTTTTCATTCGCATACCCCATGAACCGGCCGGCCTCCTTGAGCGGATTCAGGCGATCGATCCGAAATTCGAGCGCAAGCATTTCGGCGTACTCCTTGGCGCCGGTCCGGTCGCCGGTTACAACATGACCAAGGCTGATTCAATGGTTCCAGCGTTTGCCAGGCGAGCGGCGACCCTGCTGGCCCGACACCTGGATACATCGGACGATATCTATTGGCACCTGCGTGAAGCGGCCGAAGCCGAAGCAAAGGCCCGAGGGCTCTCCGCATCACAACTCTGGGATAATGGAACCTGGCACCCAAGCGGCCACGATGACTCCGAAGACGATGACAGTGATCAAGATGACTTTGGAGATGATTAATCTGGGATAAGGAATAACATGATGACCGGCGCCACAGAGAACGATGTTCAACAAACCAATGAGCACTCCATGGCCATCCCCGAGGCGTGGGAAATGACACGTGCGCCGATACAGCTCAACCTGGTCGATACCGAAAGCCAACTGGACAATTTGTCAGCCAGCGAGCGAGAACAACTTTGCCACAGCCTGCTTGGCGACCTAAGAAGAACCTACCGACTTCTCACCCAACAGGCGACGCGGGTACGCGAGCGTGTTATGGCGGATCGACTGCAAGGAGATGCCGCCGTAATGAGCCGCCCGCACGCGGGCGATAGTGACACAGCCCGCGCCATGGCACTGGCTGCGATCACAGACTGGTTCTATCAGGATGGGCAGGATGAAAAAGAGACGTCAGTCTACATGGGCGCCGTAGCTGCGTCCCACGAAACTATTGGGGCGATCACAGAGCTTAATCGCCTAAAGGATCAGTTCAGCGAAGGAATGGGTAAGATTCGAACCCTTCTGGGAAGCGAAGACGGTGCCACGGAGCTAAATGCAATCTATGCCGCACTTGCGCCAAACAACCCCCTCAACGTTCGAAGGAAAGTGGTGGGCGCTATGGTGCGGAACTGCATTCACCCACGACTCAATATCCGTCAACTGGTTCGTCAGGTACCAGCGCTACCGGTGTGCCCCGACAGAATCCGCTGGAATTGGACGCGTACCCCGTCGACAGTTCGCGTAACCCGGGAAACCTTGCTTGAGATTCTGGAATCTAAACAGGATATGGCAGCCCGATACGACCTGGAAAGAGTGGCCCAATGCACGGATCCGGAATATAGCTGGGAGAAAGGAGTGTCGGAGGATTGCAGGATGGGAGCATTCTGCAAAAGCGCAACCCTGGATGATGATTGTAGCTGGCAAACGAAGAACGTTAGCTTCAAAGGCCGGTTGCCCATTTTCTATCTGGCGCCACGACTGGCACCGTACATAAAGAACCCCAAACCAAGAAAGAATCTTGCAACCCACAAACTGAAGCCACAAATGATTATGGGCGAATCAGAGATGGCAGCACACCAGAGAAAGGGTAAGACGGAAAAACAGTCGTTTTTGGAAAGCATGACGGTACGAAGATACCTTGCGTATTCTATGAACCAGTCTGCCCGGATGAATGGTGAGCTCCAGCAATCTCATCAGCCAATTTGACACCAGCCCGATTCACCATAAAGACCAGGCGATCAGCCATCCCCCCTAGATCGCCTACTTCTAGCTCACCGGTATAACAATACATCTCCACATCAAGACGAACCACGAAAACGCTACACACGGATGGCTCGTAAGTCGATTTCACAATGAGCGCTTGAACACTCTCGGTTGAGCCAGTAAAAACTCCCCAGGCCAAGCCAAAAGATTCATCAATGAGTGCGTTAAGCAGGGTTTCCGGCTCTGGGGAAATTGCAGCGCTCCGGGGTATGGGGCGTCCGACATCCAATGCAACAGCTTCGAACACACTAACGCCAGCTATCGGGATCATATGCCCATCCGGAGAACAAGCAACCGCAAGATTAGGTCTCTCTAATAGGTTCTCAAGATGAGGGTAGCGAGGCATGGTGTAGCGGACGACCCCCTCTTGATTCAATGACAACAATGCATTGTTGAGAGTTTCGAGAATTGCATGGCGATCTGTAGCTCCCGCCCGGGCAAAGGGGTCATCCTCGTCTTTGAGGATGGTGTTCTCATGGATGGCCTGGATCAGCCTCATCATATCAAGAGCGATAGAGAATGCGGATTTTCTGGCGTATGCCGGAAAAGGGTTTACCTGGTAGACATTTCGAACATGCTGCATCCAACCATTCAGACGCGAGGTATGTTCTCGAAGTTCCAGTA
The DNA here is from genome assembly GCF_002049515.1 of Marinobacter sp. tcs-11. Classification (NCBI taxonomy): domain Bacteria; kingdom Pseudomonadati; phylum Pseudomonadota; class Gammaproteobacteria; order Pseudomonadales; family Marinobacteraceae; genus Marinobacter; species Marinobacter sp. tcs-11. The sequence continues at coordinate 68,877 of NZ_LLYU01000016.1, forward strand.
CGGTAAGGGGAGGGGAGTATGGGGAACTACATTCGAGATATTCATCAAAGGGCTGATGAAGCACCGTATTACATAGAGCCGCCAAATGGTTATCCAGGATACCCCGAAGCGTTGAAACAGGAACATCGTCAGAAAGCAAAGCCCGCAAAAGCCGGTGATGACCAAAGCGGATCACGCCGAGATATTTGCTTTGTGGGTGACCATCCACACGATAGGAGAACAGCCCGGTTTTTAAGTGGCGTGTCAGAACGTCACGATGGAATGCAGAGGTTTCTGCAAGTTCCAGAAGATTGAGAACGGAACGTTCGCTCAGGTAACGCTGATATCCACTTCCAAACGCCCCAAAGGCCAAAACAGAGATCCTTATTTGGTTGCTTCACAACGCAAGATTCAGTTGCAAATAATTCCGTAAAATTATCGAGGCCACCGCCTGTGAAGCGATTCCCTGATCAATACCCCGGTCAACCAGCTCCGCGACACAACGCTCGTATTGTTGCGCCTCGACGCCGACCAATGACAGATAGCAACGGCTGGCATCGAGGATATGAACGCACTCATCAACACGGTTAACCCTGAAGTCACCGGATTCAAATTGGCGCGAAAGCCTCAGAATTTCCGGCCGACCCGAATGAAGTATGAATTGCAGCCCCATACTAAGACACCCAATCTGACGCCATGCCTCATGTTTCCAAAGAGAAACAACACAGCGCCTACCCGTTCTACGTCGATTTTAGGTGGCCCATAATACCGCACGAGACAGTAAAACGGGTGGAAGAACCATGGAACAGAGCTACATTGACGCCGGATATACGGAGTATCTTCGGGAAATACCTGAGTGGCGCGTAGCTGATGTGCTTGGCAAGCTGCAGCGATTGTCAGATCGATCGGAGAAGCTTGGATTACCCGCGTACCACATCGAGACCGGAGAGCCGGAAATATCCGAACGGATTATCCGAAATGAAAGGGTTAAAATCCTGGCCACCCGAGTTCGAATAATTGCCGGCCCGCCTCTTATTCCAGGTTGGCGCTTCATAGCGAAGATCGACCACGATCAACCTACAAATGAAGTCAAAGGGTATGGGGCCCAGGCACTTGTTGACGAAGATCCGAAAATGTTTGATTGGCTGACAACGTGCGCGCCGGACTGTGAACATTGCGGTTTCAAGCGAAACAGAAATACAACCTTCCTGTTCCAATCCACAGATGATCCCGATCAGCGTATTCAGGTTGGAAGTTCGTGTGTCGAAGATTTCTCGGGTGGTCGCCACCCGGCTGACGTACTTCGGCTGGCGAACCAGTTTGCCGAGGTATTTGATGAAATATCGGATGAGGAAGCACTGGGGACGGGTGGCAGCGCCTATCACTATGTAGATATGACAGATGTTTTGTCAGTAGCCTCCGCGATCGTTCGAATTGACGGGGGCTGGGTATCTCGAGATAGAGGCGGTGTGTCTGGTTGCACCACCGACTGGATTACCCAAGTTATGTCTGACCATAAAACCAAAGAATCCCTGGTTCAAGATGGTGACCGTGCTGCCGCCGGCAAGATCATGGAGTGGCTAAACTCAGAGGATTTCGATGTAGGAACAGACCTTTATCGATCTAACCTGAAAGCCATGGCGCGTCACGGAGCAGTGAAGCCCAAAGCTATCGGTTTAGCCGGCAGCGCCGTTGCAACCTACGCCCGGGAGATGAAGCACCTTAAAGAGCGCGAGAGAGCCTCAGAGTGGGCATCGGTGTCCATCGGTGAGCCTGGCGAAAAAGTTGAACGCGAGGTCTATGTGGAAAAGAAAATTCCGATGGAGAACGCCTTTGGCATGAGCGTCCTTCATATTCTTCGTGACACACAGACCAACGCAAAGATGACCTGGTTTAATTCTGGTGCCGGGAAATTGTATGAGGGACAGACCTACAACATCACAGGGAGAGTGAAAGCCCATCGACAGCGCAATGGCTTAGAAGAAACGCAACTTACCCGGGTTAATTGCCCAGACTTGGCACTCCACAGCAAGTTCCATGATGAGATGGACGAAAATGCGCTGATCAAAAAGATCGCCAAGCTCAACAATATTGATGCCCGTAACGCATCGGGAGAAACGCTACTTCAAACGGCCAGCCATTTTTACCGCTTCAAAGGTATTGGCAAGAAAATAATACTGGACCTGCTTGAACGAGGTGCCGACCCCGGGATAGCCAGCGACCGCGATGGCAATAACGCCTTTGACTACTGGATAGATGCCGATGATGCAGAACTCATTGAATTTGGCATCACGCAGCATCCTCATCTGACAAAACGCTGGACTGATCAAATGCTGGCGGACTATGGAATGCAGGAAAAACCATGGGCGCTGCGGCTTTCAGTTACTCGTGACACAATAGCCAACGAACAACGAGTCAACAATCAGGCCAATCAATCGGTGGCGGATTTGCTGGGCCGAGACATCAGGCCTGAAACCGGGATGACAGAAACATTGAGCCTAGTGAGTGAGGATGGCGGGGACGCCGCCGAAGATGAGGCGCTCAGATTGGCTTAAATATCAGGGTGGGTTATTGAAATCCCACCCGCACCCAACTTACAACCTGCGGCGCTTACGGTACGAATTAACCGAGCAAAGCGCGTCATAGTAAGCAATCTCGTCAGCGTTGCAGGTACCTGTACTGCAGATGTAGCCATCGAGGTTGGCCGTAACCTCATCTAACTTTTCGGTCAAACGATACCCACACCCCATGCATCGAGGGACGCTGACTGGAGACTCAAAAACAGGCCCACGAAACCATAGTTTTGCGCTTAACCAGTCTCGTTTCGCGGGCTCCATGGCTGGCTTCACCATGCTGTTACTGGCGCGCTTTGCCGCGGATGATTTCAGCCCACCGCTTCAACAGCGACCGGCGCAACTCAGTGTCAACGCGAGCCAGGAATACACCCATATCGAAATGTTCGCCTTCAGGTACGGTCACTGCCGGTGCACCAGGGAACTCTGTAACGAAGTGCCTGAAGCCTTCTTCAAACGCTTCCGCTTCCCGACCCATTCGCACGAACGAAAGATCATCCAGATCTGCCGCTTTCTCTAAACAGTCGGCATAGCGTTCCATAAACGGATTCGAGTCGGTGTTACCCCGCATCAGCTTTACCAATCGGGATGCGATTTGTTCGCTTGATAGCTCGCAAGAAGGTTTCATAGTTGGATTCCATCGTTACTATCAGTCTTCAGGGCGGAGTGCGCTGATCACAGCGTCCGCATCGATAATTGCGTTTCTAGCGTCAGCTGAGTAAGCCGGATCAAACCCGCCCTTCATATCCATGGTCTCTCTGCAAAGCGCAAGCTCGCGCCGAAGCTTTTTCGCGACCCCAATGAGCGCATCAATGGCTTCGTCGTTATTGTCTATTCTCTCTGAGTTCGATTTCTCGCTCACCCTTCGTGAGCATTCCCACGGAAGCACCAAGCGCAGCCAGGGTGACAACCGATATAAACGCCCACCATGGGACCGAATGACTTGAGAAGAATTGAACCCATAGAATTACGAGCAGTCCCGGAATCATCAAGCCCAAACCAAGTCTCTTAGCCATAATCGTTGCCTCGGATTCCAATGGTGAATTGTTCAAAAATGCGATCGGGCCTTGTAATACCAGGAAGTAACCATGAGATTGACAACGCCTGGCAGTAGCCACCTGAAACAGACCGCGCCTAGAAGCAGTACGAATGGTGCAGGCAAAAAGGGATGGGCAGAAATCAAGCCGCTACCCCCAACAAGCCACGTCCCCGAGGCGATCCATAGAAGGGTCCCCAGGCCGGCAAGCACCGAGAACCAGGCAAGCCACTGCGAAGCACCGTGGAATCCCCACGCGAACTTGAAGAGAGCTTGCATAGAAACAGGCATGTCCGGCCAGTCCCGGGCGATTCTTCGCCCCCATGCGTCAGCCATTTCGATTTCGATAGGTCCTTTAATCATCTTCCCGGAACCAAACTTCCCATTTTAACGACGATAGCTTTCGGTCAGGATAAAGCCCGCTTTCTGCTGCCTGTCGCTTCCACTTCCAGAGACCATTGTCACCTGGATCACTCCTTTCGGGAGCCATGCCAGAGGTGCAGAATGCGTGGTCAGCTCCTGCCACCGCTCGCTGTCACAAAGCTCACCATCAGAATCGAGGTCGTCGATTTTGTCTTCGAGACCAATGGGTAGCGCCGTGGCTATCGTTCCAAGTCGCCACTCACTATTGAGATCAAGCTGCTCGCGAGCCAGCCGCTCGTATTCATCCTGGATTTCTTTGCCTGACTTGTCGGCTGTCACTTTGTGCCCTCCCGATTTCCCATGGTCATTTTCGGCTGAGCAACAGCCAAACCCCAAAGCCCACGATCGCACCCACCATCAAAGCGACCGAGCTGTTTACTCCCACGCTCAGCATTGACTGAAAGGTGACCTCGAATGCAATGACGGATACCAGTGCAGTGACTGCGGCGGCGACTACTGCAAAGAACACCACCCAGACCAAAGCTGGGATCACCGGGTTACCGGTAGCCCTGGCGTATCGAAGACGGTTTACAACCGCAAGCGTTACCCCGATGGCGATAATCACGCCGAACACGGAGAGTGTCTGGCTCACCGACAAGATAGGCTCCCAGAGTAGTGGGGCGGTTGGCATAACCAGGCCCTGTAGGGTTGGGAAGGTTGCATAGGCAAATAGCACTGCAACAACTATCGCTACACCGGTTCCGATTTTTTCGCCTGTCGATTCCATCTTGCTCAATCCTCGGATTCCAATCAGTTTTCAGTAAGTTCTTGGTAGGCACACCACGCCAAAAACATGGTCAACGGCAGGCAAGCCAGAGAGACGAACGATACCCAGAGAAGACGGATGCTTTCGAGATTCCCATAGGCGACTCCGAGGGACGCCACTAATCCGGTCAAGGCGCAGGCTACTGCTGCGAAGATTGCCAGCGAAGAACTGCTCATGGTCGTATTCCTCGGTTATTAGTTGCTTTTAAGGAATAAGTCGAAAAGCTGTCGGATGACGAAGAAGTACAGCATAGCTCCGAGCCCAAACCCAACAACTGGGCTTAACAATGGGCCATAACCCAGTTCTTGGTGAAAAACTGATCCGGTTAAGATCGAAAGGACAATATATGTCGCAAGCGCTGCAATCTTAATTCTCTCTGACATACCCTTTTTCATTCGCATTCACATCAGTCTTTGATTGAGCTTGGCGCTTGGACAACCTTAAATGGTTGGCCTTTGGCCGCTTCCAGCGCACGCCGAATATCGGTGGCTATGGCTGCATCATCCATTTCTGGATTGATTACCAGGACACCTTCACCGGCCGAGAACTTACCGCCGATAAGCTCTTGCATATCGAGCTCAGGCCGGTGGCCACCGCGAGCCATATTCAGGACTCCGGACAGTTCCGGGGATGCATACATGCCACGCTCAAGCGTTAGATCGTCAGAGAGGGTAGATAAAGTCAAAGGGTTCTTGTCGTCAGTCATTCTCGATTTCCCACATTCATTGGTTGGTGTCTGGGACTGGGTCGATCCACTCAAGGTTGCATCCCGCACATGCCTTAGAGAACACAGCCTCTTCTGTTCCTTCATCCCGCTGGAAGGGCCAGACATTCCCGTACCCAGTACCGCGAGCACAAAACATGATTTCGTACTCTCCAGATCTCCTAACCTCGCAAATATCACGATACGGCTTCCCATCAGCATCCTTCATGCTAAAGGTGTCGGCCCATGCGGCAATTCGTTGACCATCACAGATCAAACGAAATAGCTTCGCGTAGTCCTTGGAGAGATTGTAGATGCTGCTTTTTCTCTCGTTCATGGCTGATGCTCCGGATTCCATTGTGTTGATTTCAAATCAAAACCAATTTGAAATAGCGATAGAAACTGACATGCCTGCCATCAGCATCAACGCCAGAGAAATTACATCCAGTCTGGCCTTGATTCCCTCAAGAACCTCCACCTGGCGCCGATCAACACTCTTCTTAATCTTCACTCATGCTATTGCGTCCAATTTCCAATGTGTTAGGCGTCAGCCCTTTGCCTTGAGTAAGCAAGCCGGAAGCCGATACCGGGCCCTATAAAGCCTGCTGAAACACAGGCCAGCAGAATTACATTATCGACCGCAGATTCGCCACTCGTAACTGCGAGGAAGCCCGCAGCTCCTAATGCTGCTACGGCAAGCAGAATGCAAAGCCATGACGCCCACAGGATAACCACAAAGTTTTGCTGCTTTTGATTCGTCATAATGAACTCACCCTTCGAATTCCAATTAACGAGTGGACTGCTTTTCAGCGCTCTGGATTGTCTCAACAAGGTCGAGGCAAAGACGGTCCTCGGATGACACCCAGGTATCGAGCTTCAATACCTTGCTTAGTCGATCCGCATTCAGCTTGAGCCGCGCAAGAATCTCTTCGACCGAATTGAGATGCCCGTTTTCAATGGCAAGCTGAAGGTCAACGGCCTCATACATTCTCCCGGCCATTTCATGCTTTTCGGTTTCATCTGGCGTGTAGACCTTTCGCCCTTGCTGTGTGCTCATGTTGTCGCGCTCCCGGTTTCCAATACAGGTTTACTTGGACACGTTCCCTGTAGTGCTTTCATGCGTTTTCTTGATTGCCTGGAGGCAACTGTATGGTTTCGACCAACCTGGCTCAGTATTTGAGCATGCAGGGCTATTCTGAATGGCATCGCTTATAGATACTGATCCATTCGGGTTGTATGTTGCACCGATTGCGAATGCGGCAATTAGAGACGTAAGAAAGATTCCGGGCGCACTATTCATGATCACAATTTCCCATCTATTGATTTGCGATATGCAACAGAACATCCAACATGGTCACTTTGACAGTATCGCTCCCAAGAGGTCCACTGTACGTGACCTCGAAGATCTGCTCGTCATTTTTTATTGCCGGCTCGATATGCTCTAGGTGTTCGACATTATCGCCAAAGTAGGGATTTGCTTGCAGTACGGATAGCAAAAGGGCCTGTTCATCTTTATATCGCATCCCGATTTCCCACTTACTCAATGAATTTCTCGATCACACTGTCCGCCCCGATCAGCGGGATAATGCGAACCAGTACCTGGTCCATCACACCGTTCTCGGCTGTGGTGATGAAGTTAGCCTTTCGGTCCTTCCAGGACAGAGTTTGTATGAGGCTCGATGCGACAACCGAAGGCTTCTCCAGATTGTCCACGGCAACCTCAGTCGCGGTTCCGCGAATGCTTGTGCTAATCGGGCAACAGATCATCAACCCGGTCTGTTTGTTGTACTGCTTGGACGACAGCACAAGTGCTGGCCGGTATTTACCGATTTCTTTACCCTTGGTGGGATCGAAGTCCAGCCAGATAATGTCGTTGCGGTCAGGAACGTACTGAGCCATCAAGCCCCCATTTCAGAAGCGGAAGGTTCAGCAAGCTCATCCGCATGAGCGCCATGGGCATCAAGGCCCTTCAGTAAGTCGGCTTCGGAAAAGGGAAGGTGCACCCTACGCGGAGCCTTCTCGATGGCCTCAATCACAATTTTTCCGGCCTTCACGTCAATGCTGATTGGACTGGAAACATCCAGCTTTGCTTGAGCCAGAATCTTGCTGGAAAGGCGCACGGCAGCGCTATTTCCCCAGCGTTTGATTTCGCTTTGCATGACAACCTCGTGTTGAATGTGTAGCTACGAATGTGTCTACTTTAATTTCGACAGAACGTTGTGTCAACAACTGTATCTACATTGGTGTGGGTTTTACACCGCTCCAAATAGACTTAAACGCCGCCTTAATTCTCGGCAGGTCAGGGTCGATATACTCCAGCGTCATGGTCAGGATTCCGGTGGCCCAATATCAATTGGATGAGCTCAAGGTCACCACTTATTCCGCGAGAAACCCTGCAGTTCAGGGCAGGGAGGGATAGCGTGTCGGCGTCAGCCGCACCTGTTCTCGCTGCCTCCTTTGTGGTGGTTGCTATCTATTGGTGTACTGTATACATTTACAGTATGGCAAAGCGAGCTTACAAGTTCCGTTTTTATCCCACGCCCGAGCAGGAGGTTTTGCTTGCCCGGACGTTTGGATGTGTCCGTTTTGTCTATAACGCCGTGCTTCGGTATCGCACCGATGCCTTCCATGAGCGCCAGGAGAGGATCGGGTACGCGGCGGCGAGTGCGAAGCTGACGGCCCTGAAAAAAGACCCGGATCTGGCGTTTTTGAACGAAGTCAGTTGTGTGCCTTTGCAGCAAAGCCTTCGGCACCAGCAAACCGCGTTCAAGAACTTCTTTGAAGGTCGGGCTCGCTATCCGCGCTTCAAAAGCAAGCGGTACCGCCAGTCGGCGGAATTCACCCGCTCGGCCTTCAAGTACCGGGACGGGCAACTGTTTCTCGCAAAGTCCAAAGAGCCGCTCGCGGTTCGCTGGAGTCGGGCGCTGCCTTGTGAGCCCACCACGATTACCGTTTCCCGAGACAGTGCCGGACGCTACTTTGTGTCCTGCCTGTGCGAATTTGACCCCAGGGTTCTTCCGGTTACACCGAAAATGGGGTATACGGATTTAATGGTTGATGGGGCACCTTTACCCCACCAACCTGATACCATTATCAGATGGTTGATAGATCGACTCCGTAGTTGAGTTCCTCTGCGAAGTCCGGCAGTCCGTAACCGATGGTTTTCTTGTAGAAAGGAGAGACCTTCGCAGTCGGTGCCTTCTTCTTGTGCTTCGTGGT
>NZ_LLYU01000017.1:0-72517 GCF_002049515.1 Marinobacter sp. tcs-11
TGGTGGGTGGTGCAGGGATCGAACCTGCGACCCTCGCCTTGTAAGGGCGATGCTCTCCCAGCTGAGCTAACCACCCACTTTCGCTGCCTTACTTTACTTCAGGCTCAAAACAGTCACTTGCTGCGCTTGGCGCCTGCTGAGTCAGCGTTGCTGTCTCAACCAAGTGAGACGCGCATTTTAAGCATTTCGCTCACTGTGTCAAATGTTTTTCCGAAAAATACTGAACTTTTTTCCGAGACGCTCTCAGGCGAACATTTATTGATCAAAATCAGAACGTTGTACTGTTTTACCCTGCTCAGGGAAGTGCCGTATTTCCGCAGACTTCTGGCCTGCCTGCTGCCCCTTTCGCTTCAGAGCCAGCTCACTCACTCGCGCCCGGCGCTCGCCAGGCACCGCCTGACTGGCAAGCGCCTGGTTAAGGTCATCCAGGCGTTGCCGAGCCTCCCGCCAGGATTCCTCAAGCAACGGACCAACCTGCCGGGCCAGCCTGCCAATACGTAGCCGGAACGTATCTTTGAAGGACATTGTTTTTATCTCTCTTCACTACACCATCCCCAGTGTAGACATTGCCTAGAAGATCCACCAGCCTCCCGATTCCGCCTCTTCCCTGCGCTCGCGCTCAAGTTCCAGTTGGGCATACTCCTGCTCCAGCGCCTTCAGCTTGCGATCAGCTTCCAGTGGTACCGTTGGCCCACCCCCGAATGGCCAGAACCAGGAGGTCTCCTCATATTTACCCTGCTGCTGCAGGCGCTCAATCTCCAGCTCGCGCTCCTGCTCAAGAGCCAGCTTCCGCTTCTCGTAGTCGGTATCTTCGTTAACTTCGACAATCGACGTTGCGGCATGGTTCGGCGCCAGTAGATCGCTGTTCAGGAACAGCGTGGACACAATTTCGTCCGACTGCATGGCGTATTCACGGGTAACCAGTTGCAGCTCACCGGAGGCCAGCGGGTGCTCCGGATCCAGGTCCGGATGAGGACGCGAGGGCTCCTCCAGTTCGTTGTATCTAAGGTAGTAGATCTTGCCAGGCTCCACCTTCAGAGTGGCATCCGCAATCAGGCTCAAACTGAAGGAGTTCAGGCCTTCAAGCCCAAGCAAAGGCCGACGCATGGCGATGTGCCGTTCACCGGGGCTCACTTCCAGCCAGGTAAAGCTGTTATTGCGAATGTTGAAATAGTGCTTGTCGTCAATATAGACGCTGGGAGACTCGATCTCATCCGCCGCCCATTGGGAGTGGGTACGGTAGAAATACAACAAGGCATTGCCCTGATCCCACTGATCGGTGTCGATATGCACGAAATCATGGCCCGACACCGGGTGGAGAAAGCCACCCACACTCTTGCCGATAGACTGATAAACGGTGCAGCCAGACAACACCAGAAAGCACGCCACAACGGCGGCACTTTTAACGAAAGGCACTCGGATTTTCATTGTTATGCACTCTTCATCCCTTATCGAGTAGGGACGATCATAACAACTGGCCACCACAAGAAATGAGAGCTACCGCAAGGGATGAATACAAACCGTTACATTCACCCCCCGGCAACCGCTACTGCCCTGAACTCGACGCCCTGAGCTGATTGACCTCCTCCGACAGGCGCACGAGGCGCGAGGTAAGTTGGGCACGGGAAGCATCGATGGATTCCACGGTCCGGGCCAGTTCTGCCAGTCGATTCCGCAGCGCCTGAACATCACTGGCTCCTGCGAGGCCGTCCGTTCGAGCCTCGACGGAGGACAGCCGGCTTTCAATACCATCGATACCCAGTTTCTGCTCCTGCTCAAACCGGCGGATACGGCTCTCCACCACCTGATCGATATCACCGATCTGCTGACTCAGCCTGGTCAGTTGCGACGTCGCCTCACTATTTGCCTGCTCCAGCGCAGCCACAGACGTCTCCAGCTTCTGGCTCAGCTGGGCGATATCTCCAGCAAACGTGGTACGAACCTGCTCGAGCGTGGTTTCCAGATCCGACACCGATTTGCCGGTCTCGGCCAGATTCTGATCCAGCACCGAGAGCCGCTGACCATGCTCCTCAAGCTGTTTCCGGTTTCGTTCATTGGCAACCACCCAGAGCTTGCGGATTTCACTGTTGGCGGTCTCAACCTTTTCCGCATTGGCCGCTATCTTTTCCTCCAGCGAGGCACCCCGCTCCTGCAAGGATTCCCCGGTTTCCGAAAGCTCACCCTCAAAACGGGCCAGCGCCAGCTTACTTTGCCGCGCCCAGTAATCCGCCTCTTCCAGTTGACTCTCCAGCGCCGCGATGCGCTGACTCTGGCTATACCACCCTGCGCCAGCAGCCACCGCAAGCCCGAGCATCGCTCCCCAGACAAGAATTCGTCCACCACGACCACCGCCTCCGCCAGCGCCCGAAGCTGCACCTGGCGGCCTGGCTTTGGGAGCCCCATGCCCAGTCTCACGCTCTTTGCTGGCACGAGGGGGTCGCACTTCCCCAGCGCCGATCGGGGGTTCTGCTCTCAGCTCGTCTTCGTCCGGGCGGATGGGTTCCATTACAGCTCCTGGGAATGGATGGTTTAATCGTATAACCGACGATAATACCTGCAGTTACGGACGGGTTAAAATGAAGGCTTATAAAGAAAGCGCTCAGACAGCCGAACGCCCGGGTTGCCGTGTTGCACGGCAACTGGCCAGAACATACAATGGCCGGCTTTCCAATTATCACAGGACTGTTGCTTATGCAGCCGCTTGTTGGACTCATCATGGGCTCCAAATCTGACTGGCCCACCATGGAACACGCTGCCGACATGCTCGACAAACTCGGCGTGCCCTACGAAACCCGGGTTGTCTCCGCCCATCGCACACCGGATCTGCTTTTTGATTACGCCAAGACCGCGGCCGATCGCGGCCTGAAGGTCATCATCGGTGGTGCCGGCGGCGCAGCGCACCTGCCTGGCATGGTTGCCTCACAAACGCCTTTGCCGGTACTGGGTGTGCCCGTACAATCAAAAGCACTGAATGGCCTGGATTCGCTGCTATCCATCGTGCAGATGCCAGGCGGCATTGCTGTTGGCACATTGGCGATTGGCAAGGCCGGCGCCACCAACGCAGGCCTGTTGGCAGCGCAGATCGTTGGCACGTTCGACGACAAGGTTCGCCAGGCGGTGGAAGACTTCAGGAAAAATCAGACCCAGACGATTCTGGACAACCCTGACCCCAGGGATCAGTAGCACCAATCCAAAGCCAGGTGAGCGGGCCGGGGAAGACTTTCCAAAACTGTTGAGGGCCAAGGACGGCCCGAAACAAGCGCACAGGGATGTGCTCGTAGCGTGTTTTGGAAAGTCTTCCCCGGCCCGCTCAGGCACCGAAGCAGCTTTCTTTTGATCAGGAGAACCAGATGAGAATCGGTGTACTAGGAGCCGGCCAACTCGGGCGCATGCTGGCCCTTGCCGGATACCCCCTCGCAAAGGAATTTGTCTTCTACGACATGTCCGGCAGCCCCAGCGCTGGTCTGGGGGAAGTCATTGTGGATCGCGACGGCAGCTACCTGGACGACTTCCTCTCCCGCGTCGACCGCGTAACCTACGAATTCGAGCACCTGCCTGTTGAAGTGGCGGAGAAGCTGGCCCAACACAAGCCGGTTCACCCCTGCCCCCGGGCGCTTCAGGTTTGCCAGAACCGGGAGGCAGAGAAAACCCTGTTCGGCCAGCTTGGCATTCCAACGCCGGAATGGAAAATCGCTGATAGCGCCGCTTCCCTGAAAGCCGCTGCCGAGGCACTTGGCTGCCCGGTGGTAGCCAAATCCATCACTGAGGGCTACGACGGCAAAGGCCAGGCCGTCCTGAGAGATCCGGAACAGGCAGAAGAAGCCTGGACCGCCATCGGCCATCCCAGGGTAATCGTGGAGAAGTTCGTTAACTTCAAACGCGAAGTGTCCATCATCGCTGTTCGCGGTGAGGATGGCGATGTCGCCTTTTACCCCATTGCCGAGAACACCCACCACGAGGGCATTCTGCGCTACTCCATTGCCCCGGCACCCGGACTGCAACTCCACATCCAGCAAGATGCTGAAAAGTACATCAAGGCACTATTGAACGAATTGAACTATGTGGGCGTACTGACTCTGGAACTGTTTGAGACCGGGGACGGCCTGGTAGCAAACGAGATGGCTCCACGGGTCCACAATTCCGGGCACTGGACCATTGAGGGTTCCATGACCAGCCAGTTCGAGAATCACATTCGCGCGGTCAGCGGACACGCTCTGGGCAATGTTCAGGCACGCGGCCTGAGCTGCATGATTAATATCATCGGCGAGCACGGCGACATTGAACGGATACTGGAACTGCCCTACGCTCACCTTCACCTCTACAATAAAGGGGAGCGCCCAGGGCGCAAGCTCGGGCATGTGAACATTCTGGCAGACAGTTATGAAGAGCTGGTCTGGCGGGTCCGGAACTGCGCTCAGTTTCTGCCCGGCAGCCCCGAGTTTAAAAGCTCTCTCACAACAAAGGGTTGATTTAACTCAAACCGCCCTTATATTGCGAGAGTGTCAACTCACATAAACAGAGAGAACCAGGGAGAACGACCTCATGGCATTTGAACTTCCCGCACTGCCTTACGAAAAAAACGCACTGGAACCGCATATCTCTCAGGAAACCCTTGAGTACCACTACGGCAAACATCACAACACCTACGTAACCAAGCTGAACGGTCTGGTTGAAGGTACTGAGAATGCCAACAAGTCTCTGGAAGACATCATCAAGAGCGCCAGCGGCCCGCTGTTCAACAACGCAGCCCAGGTATGGAACCACACCTTCTACTGGCACTGCCTGAGCCCGAACGGTGGTGGTGAACCCACCGGCGCCGCCAAAGAAGCCATCGAGAAGGCCTTTGGCTCCTTCGAAGACTTCAAGAAAGAATTCAACGACAAGGCCGCCAACAACTTTGGTTCTGGCTGGACCTGGCTGGTAAAAAAAGCTGACGGCAGTGTTGCCATCACCAACACCAGCAACGCCGAAACTCCGCTGACCGGCGCCGACAAGCCGGTACTGACCGTTGATGTCTGGGAGCACGCCTACTACATCGACTACCGGAACAGCCGTCCGAATTACCTGGAAGCGTTCTGGAACCTGGTCAACTGGGATTTCGTGAACGAAAACCTGGCCTGATCCAGCCGGAACAACGGTAGGTAGCAACAGCCTGACCGTTGACCAAACGCCCGCACGGGAACCCCTGCGGGCGTTTCTGTATCTGAATGCGACGAAACCGAAACAAATCGACACACGCATCCACAAGAAACTCTGAAAAAATCGTCCATACTCCATGAAGTTGAAAGGAATCTGAACCATACTGTCATGTGCCGCGTGATAGATCCTGTCGCAGGGTCCGACAGAACCAATCAGACAGATGAGCCAAGAACAGCGGATGCAAAAAACCTTTGAAGTAGAGAACCACCTCGGATATCGCATTCTCCGATGGGTACTGCTCGTCGCGTTGCTGAGCGGTATTCTGATGAGCGCGGTACAGGTGGTGCTGGATGCAAAGAGGGTATCCGCTGAACTGGAGCGTGATGCGGCCCAGACCCTTGCCATGGTGGAAGACTCTGCCACCCAGGCCGTTTTCAGCATTGATGACACGCTCGCCCAACAGGTGGTGGATGGACTGTTCGCCCTGGAACCCATTCACATGGCCAAAATCACCCATCCCGATGGTGATGAACTGGGTGATCGGCTACGGCCTCTGCAGGACTCCCCGTTTCGCCCTTTAACTGATCCGATATTCGGCCAGGTTCGCGAATACCGCGAAAGTCTCACGCGAGGCAGCAATCCGGATCTTGTCTACGGCTATCTTGAGGTTCACTACGACACCGCCCCCTATGCTCGAACCTGGCTCGGCCGAGCACTGGTGACGTTTGCCTCAGGCATCGCCCTGGCACTTATTCTTGGCATCGTACTGTTCGTGGTGTTCCATCTGCTGCTGACCCGCCCGCTGCTGCGCATTGTGCAGTCGGTCAAAAAGGTGGACCCGGCACACCCGGACGATCGCCTGGTTTCGATCCCGGAAGGACACCGGGCCGACGAGCTTGGCCTCTGGGTTAACGCCACCAACAATCTGCTCGTAGCCATCGGAGATACCCAGAAAAAACATCGGGAAGCAGAAGACCGGGTCACCCGACTGGCCCGTTACGACACACTGACAGGCCTGCCCAGCCGCGATGCCTTTATGGAAGATCTTCAGGGCGCTATTGAACGAGCCCAGGAAGGCCACAGCTCTATCGCTCTGATGGTCTGCGGTATTGACGACTTCAAATCCGTCAATGAGCAGTGCGGTTTTCGTACCGGGGACACCATCCTGCAGACCGTCGCCAGTCGCCTGAGCGCCAATCTCTCATCCGACAGATTCAATGTCGCCCGGCTGGGCAGCGACCAGTTTGTCATCGTTGAAAAACATCTTCGCGACGGTTTCCAGGCGGCAGAAACCGCCGAAAAAGTACTGGCCACCATCGGGTCACCGATCAATTCCGGTAACCACCGGATTTCCATGACCGCGACCCTCGGCATTTCCCTGTTTCCGTCAGACGCCGACCAGGCCGACCGACTGCTCCAGAGTGCAGAGCAAACCATGGCGTTGGCGAAACAGACCGGTCACAACCACTTCCAGTTTTATGTAGCCAGCATCGACCAGGAAATTCGCGAACGCAAACAGATGGAAAAGGACCTTGCCCAGGCCCTCGCAAACCACGAATTCCATCTGGTCTACCAGCCACAGATCAATCTGGAGACACGGCGCGTTATTGGTGCAGAAGCACTGCTGCGGTGGGAACACCCTGAACACGGCATGATTCCCCCGGACCTTTTCATTCCGGTAGCGGAAGCGAATGGTTCCATCGTCGAGATTGGTCAATGGGTCCTGGATCAGGCTTGCTGGCAGGCCGCTCGCTGGGCCAGCGAGGGCACTCACATCAGAATCGCTGTGAATCTGTCCGCTGTTCAACTGCGCCAGGAATCGATCGTTGACGATGTTCTCAACACCTTGAAACGACATAATATTCCTGCGGGCCGTCTGGAGCTGGAAGTGACCGAAACAAGCTTTATGACCAACCTCACCGATGCGGTCGCCAAGCTGCATCGGCTGCATCGGGCCGGCATCAGTATTGCGGTTGATGATTTCGGCACGGGCTATTCATCGCTGACCTATCTGAAGCAGATGCCGGTACAGCATCTGAAGATCGACAAGCAGTTCATTCGGGACCTGCTGATCAACGAGGAAGATACCCGAATTGCCAACACCATCATCGACCTTGGCAAGAGCCTGAATCTGACCGTCGTCGCAGAAGGTGTGGAAACAGCAGAGCAGGAGTATTACCTCAGCCAGCGTGGCTGTGCGCTTGCTCAGGGGTATTTCTTCTCCAAACCCCTGTTACCCAGAGATTTTGAGAATTTCGTACAGACTTTCCACGCCCGGATCGTGGAAAATAACGCCTGAACCTTTAGCCCTTAGGAGTAGTCATGGGAACGACTGTCATCGGTCTTGTAGTAATTGCCGTTGTCATCCTCTATCTGGTGTTTATCTACAACCAGCTTGTTTCTTTGCGCAACCAGTTCAAGAATGGCTTCGCCCAGATTGATGTCCAGCTTCAGCGCCGCCACGATCTGATCCCCAACCTGGTGGAGTCCGCCAAAGCCTATCTGGACCATGAAAAGTCCACCCTGACCCAGGTAATGGAAGCACGCAATAACGCGGTCAGTGCCCAGAAAGATGCCGCCCGTGACCCAGGCGACAGCACCAAGATCCAACGCCTTGGCAGCGCCGAGAACCTGCTGACCAAAGCCCTCGCCAATTTCTACGCCGTGGCCGAGAACTACCCTGAGCTGAAAGCCAACGAGACCATCCAGCAACTGATGGAAGAACTCTCCAGCACCGAGAACCGTGTCGCGTTCGCGCGCCAGGCGTATAACGATGGCGTGATGAACTACAACATCTTCCGCGAGAAGTTCCCCAACAATCTGGTCGCTGGCCTGTTTGCGTTCAAGGAAACCGCCCAGCTCCAGCTTGAATCTCCAGAGGCCCGCCAGGCTCCAAAAGTCAGTTTCTGAGGCCTGATTCATGGCGAGCCCCGGTTTCTTCCAGCGCCAGGCCAGTGCCCGGCGCAACACTGGCTTGTTGATTGTGCTGTTTCTCACCGCAGTCACCCTGATTACTCTGGCGGTCTGCCTGGTGGGTTACATGGTCACCCGCAGCCAGACCTCGGCCCTGCCTTTTCATTACTGGCTACTGTCCAGCCATGGCCTGACAACCGCCGGTGCGGTGGTCGCGCTGATTGGCATCGGCTCCCTGGTACGCTGGGTGGACCTCGCCGGAGGCGGCACCCGCGTGGCGAGAATGGTTGGAGCCCGGGCTATTGATCCGGACACCCGCGACCCGGAAGAACGCAAACTGCGCAATATCGTCGAAGAAATGTCGATTGCCAGTGGCGTTCCGGTACCGGAGCTCTACGTGATGGACCATGAAACCGGCATCAACGCCTTTGTGGCCGGTTACACCCCTGGTGAAGCGGTGATGGTGGTTACCCACGGAGCCCTGACCCAATTGAACCGGGACGAACTCCAGGGCGTGGTAGGCCACGAATTCAGCCACATCCTCAACGGCGATATGCGCATCAATGTCAGGTTGATCGCCCTGCTGGCCGGTATACTGATGATCGGCCAGATTGGCCAGTTTCTCCTGAGGGCTGGCTTCTACAGCAGCGGTCGTAGCCGAAACCGGGACGGCCGGGCACAGGCTGCCATGGGGCTGATCGGGCTGGCCTTGATGCTGATCGGATATGTCGGCGTGTTCTTTGGCCGGCTCATTCAGTCGGCCGTCTCACGTCAGCGGGAGATGCTGGCCGACGCGTCATCCGTTCAGTTCACTCGTAACCCCGAAGGCATTGGCGCAGCCCTGTTCAAAATCGGGATGAAAGGCGGGTATCTGGACACTACCAGCCATGCCAGCGACATGAACCACATGTGTTTCGGCGAGGCGGCAAGGATGAAATTCACCTCTTTGCTGGCATCCCACCCTCCCATTGACGAACGAATCAACGCCATCCAGCCAGGGCTGATGGCCCGCCTGCGCAGCAGGCTACGGGATACCGAACCTGGCTCACGCTTGCAGGGACAAGGCCGCAGTCCGGATAAGGCAGCCATTGGCGACCTGGTGAGCCAGGTAGTCGAACCCGCTCAAGGCACCCGAAAGTACAGCCTATCGCCTCTGGCGAGCTCCCTGACCAACGAATCTCCGACGGCAACCCCTGCGCTGTCCAGCCGCGTCGGCACGGTTTCCGCGGACAGCGAGCGCTTCGCCAGTAATCTCCTGCAGAGACTGCCATCGACGTTTCGAAACTTGTTATACACCCGGGCTGGCGCCGTTCAGCTTTGCTACGGCCTGGTGATTTACGAGCTGACGACCGCCGAGCAAACCGAGAAGCTTGCCCTGATACCGACGCACTCCGTGCTGGGCGCACAACCCGAATTGCTTGGCAAACTACTGCCATCCCTAAAAGAACTTGGCGAACGCGCACGTTTTCCAATGCTTGAACTGGCCATGCCGGCGTTGCGAAAGCTCGATCCGGAGGAGCGGGACACCCTTCTCGCAAACATTCAGACGCTGGTTCAGGCGGACAACCGGGTGACCCTGTTCGAGCTCGCACTCACCACCTTCCTGTGGCGGCATCTAGGCCGTGGCTCCGGGCAGGTGGTGCCCGTGAAATACCGAAGCTTCCGGCAAGTCAAACCCGCCATTGAACAGGTGCTGAGCCTGTTCGCCCGGGCCGGCACCGAAGCTCCGGGGAAGGCTCAAGCGCTCTATCAGGAAGCTATTTCCGGGTTTGGTAACGGAAACAACGAAACCATGCACAGCAAGATCACCATGCAGAACCTGAGAGCTGCTCTGAATGTTCTCAGCAAGCTCTCACCACTGCTGAAGCCTGCCATTATTGATGCCTGCGGACATTGCATCAGTCACGACGGAAAGGTGGAAGTTAAGGAATACGAATTAATGAGGCTGGTGGCGGATCAACTGGACTGCCCGATGCCGCCACTCTGAGAGCACTCGAAGCACCGCCCCAGTCCTGCTCGCCAGGGCGATGATCAGACAGCGCGGTTATCCACGCTGTCTCGTCAGCGCAACTCCCTACTGCCGGCGCCCTTCAAACAGCATATCGACCGACGGATCGGATTCTTCCTGGGGCAAGCCAAGCTTTTCCCGCACTTCCAGGTTCACATCCCAGAGGCGGTTGAACTTTTCAGTGGTCGCCGCCACAGCATCTGCTTTACCCAGCATAATCGTGGGGCGCAGGAAAACCAGCAGGTTGCGCTTAACGCGGGTCTCGGATTCAGAAGAGAACAAGCGACCAAGCACCGGGATATCGCCCAGCAGCGGAACCTTGCTCTTGCTGACCTGGTAATCGTCCTTGATCAGACCACCCAGTACCACGGTCTCACCGTCATCCGCCAGCACGGTGGTTTTAATCTCACGTTTGTTGGTGATCAGATCGGATGCACCATCAACGCTGGTTGTGGAAATGTCCTCGGTCGTTTGCTCAACCACCAGACGCACCAGGCCATCTGCACTGATCGTAGGCGTGACTTTCAGCGACAACCCCACATCGCGCCGCTCGATGGTGGTAAACGGGTTGGTGGTCCCGTCTCCGGTCACGGTAGACTGGCCAGTACGGAACGGTACGTTCTGGCCAACGATGATTTCAGATTCCTGATTGTCGAGGGTAATAATGCTGGGCGTAGACAACAGGTTCGCCGCAGAAGAAGAGGACAGTGCCTGAATCAGTAAGCCCCAGGTGACACCATCCTCATCACGCTGCCCGGCACCGACGGTCAACCCGCCGGCAAGCTGCGGAATAGTGTCACCCACCAGAGCTCCGATCACGGAGTTCAGGCCAACCATACCCTGGCCACTGGTCAGGTTTGTACCCAGCACCGGAAATGAACCTGCAGACTCATCGCCAGCCGCCAATTGCACCCCGAGCTGATCGCCCAGCTCATCACTGATTTCCACAATAGCCGCTTCAATCATCACCTGGGCACGGCGCACATCCAACTGTGCCACAATCTGCTCGGCTTCCTGCATCAGGGAGGGGTCCCCCCGGACAACGAGAGCATTCAGCCCTTCATCAGCAAAGACTGAAAAGCTGCTGCCCGGATTCCCGGTAGAGCCACCCGAGCTGCCGCCAGCGCTGCTCTCTTTCACTACCTCACCCATCACACCTTTGAGTATTTCGGTCAGCGTCTTGGCATCGGCATGACGAAGACGAATCACCTTGGTGGTCCCGCCACTGGCAGACGGTTGGTCCAGTTGGAGAATCAAACCGCGCATCTTGTCCCGAAAGGTTTCGTCGCCGCGCAGAATCAATCGATTGCTGCGCTCGTCGGCTGTCACGCTGTATTTGCGTGCGGCATTCTCACCGCCAGCGCGGCCAAGCTCTTCTGGTGCCAGCTCCTGCAGCAGGGTCACCATGTCACCAACCCAGGCTTCCTGCAGCTGAATCACTTCCACTTCGTATTTTGAGGGGCTGTCCAGTTCCCGAACGATCTGTTCAATGCGAGCGATATTAGAGGCATGATCACTGACAATCAGGGCGTTTGCCGCAGCCACGCCCGCCAGATGGCCGTATTTGGCAACCAGCGGCCGCAGAATCGGAACCAGTTCCAGGGCGTTGGCATTATCAATCTGGATAACACGGGTGATCAGTTGCTCGGAGGGCGTTTGCGGAAATCTGTTCAGGTTCTCTGCAGACTGTTTGGCATCGACCTGCTGGACAATTTTGACGACTTCCTCTCCGGGGATCGCAGTAAAACCGTGCACATTCAGCACTGCCAGGAAAAGATCGTAGATTTCGTCCTTGTTCATGGGGGCACTGGACAATACCGTCACTTTCCCTTTAACCCGGGGATCCACCACAAAGCTGTAGCCGGTTATGTCTGCCACCTGGGTGACGAAGGCCCGAATGTCCGCATCCTTGAGGTTCAGCCTCCAGGTTTCTTCCTGCGCCTGCGCCAGCGAAGCCAGCGGCAGTAAAAGCGCGAACATGATTGCCTGGAGGAGGTTGATCTTGTGGTTATACATCTGGCGATATCGTCCTGTTTTTTTGAGTACCCTGTCAGCGCCATTGTTCGGGTATGGCGTAACTGACCGTCAGCAGGGTTCCGTCACGTTCAATTTCTATATCCAGCTGCGGCTGGCTGCGCCAACTGTCCAGCAGCTGCTTGTCCTGCTCGATGTCGCCCAGAGGCTGACCGTTCACCGAGGTAATGATATCTCCCGGACGCAGATTCACGGCGTTCAGCATGGCGTTCGAGCCATCATACACATACCCGCCGCGACCCTCTGCAGGCTGCAGACCGTAGGTTGCCAGTGCAGCCACGCCTTCACTGTCCAGCCGCGCTCTGGCGTCTTCCAGGTAGGTATCCGGCGATTCTGCCGTTTGCACCGGCTCTTCCGCAACCAGCGCTTCGGTCTCTATCTGTTCCTCAAACGCCAGGGATTCGTACCTCCCCCCCCTGCGTAGCAGAATTCTTCCAGCCTCGACCTCCGCCAGCTCAGCGTTGCCCGGTAACTGGTCGCCAACCCGATAGTATTCGGTTTCGCCGTTACTTCCGGCAACTATAGCACCGGAGTCCTCCGGACGCTGCCCGACAAGCACACCTTCCAGCCTCAGGCGCAGCCCGGTTTCCGGTGCAGAGCGGCGCACCACGTCGGCCACACCCACCTGATTATCCGGTCTCCCGAAGAACTCATAACCGGCGATCGGAGCCTCTGACACTCGGCTACGGACCTCAGCGCCGGCAGCCGTCTGCCCAAAGATTTCCGGTACAGGCCGGTCGTTCCAGGCAATCAACCAGGTTAGTTTCGCCAGCTCTACCGCAAGGTAAAGCACCAGCGCAAGCAACAGCAGATTCGCCAATGTACGCGAGAACCGCTCCTGACGCCCCACCGACAGCTTCATCATATTACAGGCCTCCGGGCAGCAATGGCTGCCGGACCCGGAACACTACGTCACCCGGCCTTGCAGAATCTGGCCAGGGCTGTTGCGCCAGATCGACCATGCGCTTGTACACCCGCAGTTCCATCATGCCATCCCAGAGTATGCTGGCATCAGCCGCCGGCCCGCTTGCACCCTGCTCTGCCACTACCAGTGAAACGCCTCCGTCCACGGTGTCCAGATCTGCCTGCATAGGAGGAAACACGGCCTGGCCCACCTGATTGCCCATCGGCCAGGTAACCCTGCCACCATCCCAGCGCCCGAGCCCGTCTGCTGACTTCAGGCGACCGTCTGCCCAGGACATCTCGAAGCGATCCACAGACACGGTTCCCTCAATCATGGCGCCACCGCTCTGGCGTATCAGTTGCTCGAACTCGGCAACCGCTATCAGCCCATTGGCACTGACCTCAAAATTACCCTGCCAACCGGCACGGGCAACCCCTTCCACGCGGGATTGTGATGAAGACACGGAAAATTGCAGCGGTAATGTCACCCCGGACAGCGATGGCCAGCCAAATTGCCATTCCAGGCGTGCCGGAAAACCAGCCACAACAACCCCTGCGGCCCCATCCCAGAGACGCCCGGATACCTGCTGCACCCGAACCTGCTCTGGCAGCTGCACCTGGGCCGAGGCCTGCTGCCAGAGCCAGCCAGCCGGAACCAGAACAATCAGCGTGATCCCGTAAACCAGCAGACCGAGCAACAGCAGCAGAACCACTTTGCCAGGGCCGAGAAAGGATTTTGGTCGGGATTCAGTCATTGCAATTGGCACATTTAAAAACCGGTAGCCGAGTCTAACAAAGCCATTGGGCAAGTTCATGA
This sequence comes from Marinobacter sp. tcs-11, assembly GCF_002049515.1. NCBI lineage: Bacteria > Pseudomonadati > Pseudomonadota > Gammaproteobacteria > Pseudomonadales > Marinobacteraceae > Marinobacter > Marinobacter sp. tcs-11. Next base: position 13,815 of record NZ_LLYU01000017.1, read on the forward strand.
CAAAAAAACGAAAAACCCCGCGCCAGTGTGAACCAGCGCGGGGTTTTCAGGGGTAGATCGGGCCAGGCCTCAGAAACTGAGACCTGTTCGGGATCTGGCCGGCATTACATCATGCCGCCCATGCCTCCCATTCCGCCCATGCCACCCATATCCGGCATACCACCGCCGGCTTTCTCGTCTTCCGGCTCGTCTGCAACCATCGCCTCGGTAGTGATGATCAGAGAAGCGACAGAAGCCGCTGCCTGCAGGGAAGAACGGGTTACCTTGGCGGGATCCAGGATACCCATTTCCAGCATGTCGCCATACTGCTCGGTAGCAGCGTTGAAGCCGAAGGAACCTTCGCCTTCTTTTACCTTGGCAACCACCACAGAAGACTCACCGCCTGCGTTGAATACGATCTGACGCAGGGGAGCTTCCATAGCGCGACGCAGAATGTTCACACCGGCTTTCTGCTCGTCGTTGATGGCGTCTACCTTGTCCAGAGCCGCAATGGCGCGGATGAGGGTAACACCACCACCAGCTACGATGCCTTCTTCAACGGCAGCGCGGGTGGAGTGCAGAGCGTCTTCAACGCGGGCCTTCTTCTCTTTCATTTCAACTTCAGAGCCGGCGCCCACTTTGATGACGGCGACACCGCCAGCCAGCTTGGCGACGCGCTCTTGCAGCTTCTCTTTGTCGTAATCAGAGCTGCTGTCTTCGATCTGCTTGCGAATCTGCTCAACGCGAGCGCTGATATCAGCCTCGGCACCAGCGCCACCAATGATCGTGGTGTTTTCCTTGGTCACGTTGACACGCTTGGCAGTACCCAGGTCATCCAGAGTGGTGTTTTCCAGGGTCAGGCCGACTTCTTCGGAAATCACAGTACCGCCAGTCAGAATGGCGATGTCCTGCAGCATTTCCTTGCGACGGTCACCAAAGCCAGGCGCCTTCACAGCGTTGACCTTCACAATGCCGCGCATGTTGTTGACCACCAGAGTAGCCAGGGCTTCGCCTTCGATGTCTTCAGCGATGATCTGGAGCGGCTTGCCAGCCTTGGCAACGGCTTCCAGCACCGGCAGCAGTTCGCGGATGTTGGAGATCTTCTTGTCGACCAGCAGGATGTACGGGTCTTCCAGCTCGGCAGACATGTTGTCCTGGTTGTTGATGAAGTACGGGCTCAGGAAACCGCGGTCAAACTGCATACCTTCAACCACGTCCAGCTCGTCTTCCAGGCCACGGCCTTCCTCAACGGTAATGACGCCTTCTTTACCCACTTTTTCCATCGCGTCTGCGATGATCTTGCCGATGGTTTCGTCACCGTTGGCGGAGATAGTACCGACCTGGGCGATCATGCGGCTGTCGTCGCAGGGCTTGGCCATTTCACGGATGGCTTTAACAGCTTCGGCGGTACCTTTGTCGATACCACGCTTCAGGTCCATCGGGTTCATGCCGGCAGTCACGGCCTTGATACCCTCATTCACGATGGACTGGGCCAGTACGGTCGCAGTCGTGGTACCGTCACCAGCAGTTTCGTTGGCCTGGGAAGCGACTTCCTTCACCATCTGCGCGCCCATGTTCTCGAACTTGTCTTTCAGCTCGATTTCCTTGGCCACAGATACGCCGTCCTTGGTCACAGTCGGAGCGCCGAAAGACTTCTCCAGAACCACGTTACGACCTTTGGGGCCCAGTGTTACCTTGACCGCGTCCGCCAGGATGTTAACACCTGCTACCATGCGCTTACGGGCGCTATCACCGAATTTAACGTCTTTTGCTGCCATGTCTTCTATTCCTGTTCGTTAAACCGAAAATTGAACCAATCGGATTAATGAGCGTTCGTGCCTATCGCTGTTGCGATCACTCAAGCACGCCGTAAATATCGTTCTCACTCATGATGAGCAGCTCTTCACCGTCAACCTTCACGGTGTTACCGGCGTACTGACCGAAGACCACGGTGTCACCCACCTTGACCGCCAGTGCACGGGTTTCGCCGTTATCCAGAATGCGGCCATTACCCACAGCGATCACTTCGCCCTGGGAAGGCTTTTCTTTGGCATTACCCGGCAGCACGATGCCACCCGCAGTTTTCTCTTCTTCTTCCTTACGGCGTACGACAACACGATCGTGTAGCGGACGAATTTTCATTGCTCTGTTTCTCCAATAGTCAGATTAATGTGGCAATGACAATTGCATGTTAAAAATGTCTGGCCGGAGACCCGGACCCGACAAATTGCCCCGGCATCCAAGCCACTGATAGACAGCGGTTTTCAGCCTGAAGCGAATCTGTGCTGTGTTAATGGGGTTGAGCGAAAGGTTTTCAACACCCGCAACGAAAAAAAATTTACTTTTTTTCCTGCTCATCCTGATCAGACTGCCCCTGCTGGAGCTGGCCCCTATCAGTCCGGGTCTGATCCTGGTACTCGCCTTCAATGATGTTGCCGTTGGCATCACGATCGAATGGTCGCTGCTGGCCAAATGGGCCTTGCCCGAAGGGCCCTGCACCGCCTCCGGCGCTGAAAAAGAAACTCCGGCCGTGATTCTGCCCCGACACCGTCATCCGCTTCAGCGCCTGCGATGCCAGCCAATGTCGCGAGCCCGGCAACAAACACAGAAAGCCGAAGGTGTCGGTGATAAACCCCGGCGTGAGCAACATGGCGCCACCGACCGCAAGAACCAGCCCCTCGGCCACTTCTTTTGCCGGCAACTCACCGCTGTTGAGCCGTTCATTCGCCCGCAACAAGGTCGCCAGCCCCTGCTGGCGCAGCAACCAGGCCCCGATTACAGCCGTCAGAAACACCAGCCCTACCGTATTCAACACGCCGATAACGCTACCGACCTGAATCAATACCGCCAGTTCGGCAATGGGCATAACGATGAAAAGAAAAAAGAAAACGGGCAAAATGCCTCCCCATAAAAACGATGCAGACACACAGAGAACGTAAAACACCTCTGAACTTAATTAGGGCAAACCATGAAACTTCAAGATTCTGTTATCGCAATCACTGGTGGCGGCCAGGGCCTCGGCCGCGCAATGGCTGAATACCTGGCAGCCAAAGGCGCCAGGCTGGCACTCATCGACCTGATGGAAGACAAGCTGGCTGAAGCCGCTGAGGCCTGCAAACTGGCCGGTGGCGACGCCAAAACCTATGTCTGTAACGTCGCCAAAGAAGAAGACGTTGAGACAACCTTTCAGGCAATCATCAATGACTTCGGCCACCTCAACGGCCTGGTGAACAACGCCGGCATCCTGCGCGACGGCCTGATGGTGAAATTCAAGGACGGCAAGCTCGAGAAGCGCATGGAACTGGCCCAGTGGCAGTCCGTGATCGACGTTAACCTCACCGGCGTTTTCCTGTGCGGCCGGGAAGCGGCCACCCGCATGATCGAAAACGGCGACCAGGGCGCGATCATCAACATCGCCTCCATCTCCCGCGCCGGAAACATGGGCCAGAGCAACTACTCCGCCGCCAAAGCCGGCGCATCTGCCCTGGTGCCAGTGTGGGCCAAAGAACTCGCCCGCTACGGCATCCGCTGCATGGGCATCGCCCCAGGGTTTATCGAAACCGAAATGACGGCCTCCATGAAGCCCGAAGCCCTGGAGAAAATGACCGCCGGCATCCCCCTGAAACGCATGGGCAAGCCAGAGGAAATCGCCTCAGCGGTAGCGTTTATCTTCGAGAACGACTACGTTTCTGGCCGCATGATCGAGGTGGACGGCGCCCTGCGCCTGTAACCCGGCCAATACCGGAGCTCTGAATGAACGAGTCCGAAAAGGAACCGACAAAGGAGCAGAAAATCTGGCAGGTAGTGGCCGCGATTCCGAAAGGGAAAGTGGCCAGCTACGGTCAGGTAGCCGCCATGGCCGGCCTCGGACGCCAGGCGCGTTTCGTTGGCCGGGCCCTGGGCAAACTGCCCGCCGGCCACTGCATTCCCTGGTATCGGGTTATCCGGAGCAACGGCCAGATCGCCTTTCCTGAAGGCACGGAAACCTGCCAGCTTCAAACAGAGAAACTGAGGCTGGAAGGGGTGGAAGTGTATAAAGGAAAGGTAAAGATGAAGGACTTTCAGTGGCAGCCTTGAGCCGAACACCCAAGGCTGCCACCGGACTAACAAAGACTCAGATCAAACCGCCTTGGCGGCAATGATCTTGTCGTGCCACTCAACCGGGCCGGTCTGGTGCACGGAACTGCCACGGGAATCCACGGCTACGGTTACCGGCATTTCTTCCACCTCAAACTCATAGATGGCTTCCATACCCAGCTCTTCGAAGGCCACCACCTTGGCGCCCTTGATGGCCTTGGAGACCAGGTATGCAGCACCACCCACCGCCATCAGATACACTGCGCCGTGCTTCTTGATGGCGTCGATGGCAACCTGGCCACGCTCGGCTTTGCCGATCATGCCAGTCAGGCCGGTTTTTTCCAGCATGGTGTCAGTGAATTTGTCCATGCGGGTTGCAGTCGTGGGGCCGGCGGGGCCAACCACTTCTTCGCGTACGGGATCAACCGGGCCCACGTAATAGATGAAGCGGCCTTTCAGATCCACCGGCAGCTCTTCACCGCGCTCGATCATATCCACCATCTTCTTGTGGGCAGCATCACGGCCGGTCAGCATCTTGCCGGACAGCAGAACGGTTTCACCCGGCTGCCAGTCTTTCACGTCTTCCGGAGTTACAGTGTCCAGATTCACACGGCGAACATTCTCGCCAACTTCCCAGGTGATTTCCGGCCAGTCGTCCAGGCTCGGCGGGGTCTGCAGGGACGGGCCCGTACCATCCAGCACAAAGTGTGCGTGGCGGGTAGCGGCGCAGTTCGGAATGATCGCCACCGGCTTGTTGGCCGCGTGGGTGGGGTAATCCTTGACTTTTACATCCAGAACGGTGGTCAGGCCACCCAGCCCCTGAGCGCCGATGCCCAGCTCGTTCACCTTCTCGAACAGCTCCAGGCGCAATTCCTCGGCACGATTGGAGGCACCGCGGGCCTGCAGATCGTGAATATCGATCGGATCCAACAGAGCCTCTTTCGCCAGCTCCATCGCCTTCTCAGCGGTACCACCAATACCAATACCCAGCATGCCAGGCGGACACCAGCCGGCACCCATCTGCGGCACCATCTTCAACACCCAGTCCACAACCGAGTCGGACGGGTTCAGCATGGCAAACTTGGACTTGGCTTCAGAGCCGCCGCCCTTGGCTGCCACGTGCACGTCTACGGTGTTACCCGGCACCATCTTGTAGTGAATGATGGCGGGGGTGTTGTCTTTGGTGTTCTGGCGTTTGCCGTCCGGATCTGCCAGCACAGAGGCCCGCAGCACGTTGTCCGGATGGGTGTAGGCGCGGCGTACACCTTCGTTGATCACGTCGTCCAGCGCCATGTCGCACTCGAACTTCACGTCCATACCGATGTTCACGAACACGGTGACGATACCGGTGTCCTGACAGATCGGACGGTGGCCCTGGGCACACATACGGGAGTTAATCAGAATCTGGGCCATGGCATCCTTGGCCGCCTGGGACTCTTCCTTCTGGTAGGCCTCGTACACGGCCTGAATGAAATCCTTCGGGTGATAGTAGGAAATGAACTGCAGCGCATCGGCTACGCTTTCGATCAGGTCGTCCTGGCGGATCACGGTGGTCATAGTGGCCTCATCAGCTTTCTGATTATCGGAAGTATGCGGAGCCACCAAAGCAGCCCCCTGCTTATATAAGGAAGCGAGAGTTTACCAGAAATTCGACACAGCGGTTGATGCGACAGAAGGCGCAAATGCTATGTACGCCAGCGAAAATAGCTATGACGGCAAAACCAATTCGCAACAATTTGTTAAAACAGGCATTACCCGGCCACTGGAACTCGACAAACCGCGGAGCGGCCACTATTTTTGATTGAGGGCCACTCCAAGGGTACGAGGAGGGTTTCCAGACGCAGAATCACACTTTTGGCTGATCAACACTTGCTACTCTGTCGCTATAGTCGAAGCTACAGAAATTGGCTTTTAAGTGCTGGCTACAATTTCAGACAACCAACAAATCAGAAAAGGCTGTGCGCGGAATCCTGGGGCCGACCGGTTCCGTCAACGCCGGATATAACGACACAACAACAGGAAAAGGTTCCACCCATGTTCAAGAAAACTCTAATAAGTCTTGCCGTGGCTTCTTCCCTTGGGTTGACGGGCTGTTTCAGTGGCTCAAATGACGGGGGCAACGAAAATCCCAAGCCGCAGTATTCTGCTGATTCACTGGGAAAAACCTACCCCATCTTTAACCCTGCGAAGGGCCAGTTGCCTCTTCCCAACGATTTGATTTTTGACTCCACGCAAAAAGATGGAACCTTTGGTGTTGATGACACTACTCCGCCAGTTACCACAGCGCTCAATGAGCTGTCCGGCGCCTCGACCATTGCCCCTGCTGTGATTCAGACCAGCGGGCAGCTTGATGCGTCAACCGTTATTGCCGGACAAACAGTTCACCTCATTGAATTGGCTTACGCCAGCGGCGACCCGGTACGGGCGCTGTCTGCTGGCGAGCCACCAACTCTCGAACTCGCAATCAGCGGCCCCCAGAACATGCCGAAGATTCGCGCAGACGTTGAATCTCTCGACGGCAATTCGGCCATTCGAATCCTGCCGCTCGAACCCCTGAACCCGCAGAAGCGCTACGTGGTTCTTGTCACGACAGGGGTCAAAGACATCAATGGCGATTCGATCATTCAGGATCCGCTGTATACGAACATCACCGGCGAGGGAACAGAGGATGACCCCGGCAAAGGGCTCGTCAACGGGGCTCTTCTGCCTGTCAGAACTCTCGTTAACAACCTTTGGGAGCCAATCGCCACCAACTACATCAAGGCGCTGGGTGGCTCGCTGAATGAAAGCGAGATAGCTCTGACCTACAGCTTCACAACGTCAAATGATGCGAAAGTACTGCAATACATTGCTGAGCCAGCGGCCTGGTTCGCGGATCAGATCACCACTTTCGTACGCACCAGTGCGGTGACGGCCGCTCGTCAAGGGGGCGCCTCCGCGTACGCGGATCTTGCAGCCGCTGCGGACGCTGCCGTAGCACAGTTCCCACAATCGCTTCCCGAGAATCCGGCCTCGCCTCTGAACGCCGTATTCGCGCCCACTGGGCCCTGCCCGATCGCAGGTGCCGGGGATCTGGGTTCAGGAGCCATCGACTGCCTGGCAACCTCCCTCGCATCGCAGTTCCGGGAGGAACTCCCAACACCGTTGCCTGGTGTTAACCGTAACGTATTCGATGGCGCCGGCTTTACGGATGCGATTACCATCGACAACGGCACCATTCAGCCAGTTGGCCTGGTATCAGCAGTTGCTGGAAGCATTCCCGGAGCATCCGGTGTGCTGGCCGTTCAGGGCAGCATCTCGCTCCCCTACTATCTGGGCAATACCCCCGCTGGTATCGCAGGTGGTAATGCAGTGAACTGGATTGCAGACCAACCCCTGGCCGAATCTCTGAACACCACCTTCTCGGCGCTTGGCCTGAGCCTGCCGCAGGCCGATGCTTCCGTATCGACAGCGGTCAACTACATCTTCCCTTTCCCGCTGGAACAGAGCACTCAGGAAGTCCCGATGCTCGTTCTCTACCCGAATAGTGGCGAAGAACGCGGCGTAGTCATGTACCAGCACGGCATCACCACGGATCGTAGTGCAGCCCTGACCTTTGGCACGGCATTGGCGGCCCAGGGTTACGTTGTGGTCGCTATCGACCAGCCACTGCATGGCATCACGCCATTCTCCGAGGAGGCTCAGCTTGAGCTGGCAGGTGACCTGTTGGCCGCCGGTGGAGCTCCGGAAGCGGCAATTCCCGTATATGCCCCGGTCGTTGTAGAGGGCGACACTACACGTCTCGTCAACGAGCTGGGCTTGTCTGCAGCAACCGCTCAGTCGCTCGTCAACACCGTAGCCAATGCCGGCAGCACCATCCCCGGCCTCGCGCCGGATACGTTTGAACGCCATTACGGCCTGTACGCCACCCCCGCGGGCACACCGGCGCCAATGGTTTTCGATCCAGCTAACGCCGCCGGTACCGATGGCTCCGGCAGCTTCTTCATCAACCTCCAGAATTTCCTCGCTGGCAGGGACAATATCCGTCAGAGCGTTGTTGACCAGTTGAACCTTCGCGCCACCCTGGCCGGCAGTCCGGCGGCAGGTCGTGCAGGCATGACGCTTCAGAAACCGGCAGCAGCGGGAGGAGATGACGGCACACTGATCATCGACATCAACGATCCGGTCTACTTTGTTGGCCACTCGCTCGGCACCATCACCGGTATGCCGTTCCTGGCAGCCGCCAACGAGGATCAGATCGCGGACACCATTTTCACCGCACCTGACGGCAGTAGCTCATTGCCATCTGCGTTCAATAATATTCAGTCTGCCAGCCTGCTGACGCCGGGCGGTGGCGTGGTTCGACTGCTGGAGAACTCACCGTCGTTCGCGCCTCGCATTCTGTTTGGCCTGCAGCAAGCTGCTGGACTGGAACAAGGCGATGCCAATCTCGAGACGTTCTTTAATATTTTCCAGGCTGCGATCGACTCAGCAGATCCTGTGAACTTCACCGCCTCCCTTGCAGCGGGTGGAACGCCTATCCTGCTGTCCGAGGTTGCAGGAGATACCGTTATCCCGAATGCAGCTGACCAGGAACAGTGGGGTATTGACGCACTGTCCGGCACATTCGGACCAGAAGTTACAGGTCTGCCTGTACCAGTCACTGTGAACAGCTTCAGTGCACCATTGGCCGGCACAAAACCGCTGACCATTGGACTCGGCGATGATCTGTTGACGACTTATCAGGCAGGTGATCACGGAACCCCGGTATCGGCTAATAATAATGCCGTATTTGGCGGCATGGTCTGCGAGACACTGGTGACCTTCGGTGTTGCTTTGGCGGAACTGCCCGCATTCTGCACCGCGCCCTGATAAACTCAGGCAGGCAGAATGAGAAAGGGCTCCCACAACGGGAGCCCTTTTTTTGTCTGTGCCTCTAGCTTAAAACGGAACCAAGCTGTCTCTGCAGCTGTCCATCCCCCCTATCCCTCTCAACAACCATCCCCCTGGCCTTCAACTGCGGATGCTCTGCCGCCTCCTCAATCGTCAATACCGGCTCTACGCAGGCATCCACATCGGCAAACACCTCCCGCCACTCAGCCAGTGAACGCTCCGCGATCTTCTGCTTGATAGCGGCTTTCAATTCCTGCTGATGTTCAGGCTTCTGGCTCAGGGCATAGCTTTTCAGTTCGCCCAACCCAAGGGTGTCACACAGGCGCGAAGAGAACTGTGGCTCCAGGCTCCCGACAGACAACCAGCGGCCATCTCTGGTCTGGTAATAGTCGTAGAAGGTGCCACCATTGAGCATGCCGCTTTCGGGCTTCTGAGGCTGTCCGCCTGCCAGAGCAGCAGCACCCGCCATGGCATTCAGGGCGAAGGCGGCATCGGTCATGCTGATGTCGATAAAGGCGCCCTCTCCGGTTTCCTGGCGTTTGATGACCGCAGCGAGGATGCCCATCACAGCGTGATGGGAGCCTCCGGCCACGTCGGCAATCTGAATGCCCATGGGTGGTGGACCGCTGTCAGCGCGACCGCAGTGGCTGGCAACACCGGAAATAGCAAGATAGTTGATATCGTGGCCTGCCCTGTCCTTGTAGGGACCGGTCTGGCCATAGCCCGTAATGGCACAGTAAATCAGCTTGGGATTGATGGCTTTGAGTACCTCATAGCCTATCCCGAGGCGATCCATGACGCCCGGGCGAAACTGCTCCACCACAATGTCGTAGTCCTGAACCAGCTGCTTGACCCTTTCAACACTCTCGGGCTGCTTCAGGTTCAGTTGCAAGGTTCGCTTGCCGCGACCGAGGTAGGAAAAAGTCGTGCTGAATTTACCATCAAAAGGTGGCATTACCTTGGCCAGATCCACGCGATCAGGAGCTTCAACTCTGAGCACTTCCGCGCCCATATCGGCGAGCATCATGGTGGCGTAGGGTCCGGGCAGCAAGGTACTGAAATCCAGAATTTTCAGGTTGGCGAGCGGGGCTGCCATAAAGCATCTCCTTGTTTTTGATCGGCGGCAATGACTCTGGCTCATGCTGACGGGTTTTGCAGGCCGGGCCAACTACCGGTTCCTTCATTCCTATTGGCCGTTTCTTCCATCTCTTGGCAAATCATGGGCTTGCAATGTTGAGCCGGGTACTTATGATGAAGTTCGTTCTTTCTTCTGGCTGCCTCTATGTCAACACTGACAGTCTCACGACATTTTGTTGAAGCTTCCCTTTCAGGCGCCGAACGCCTGGGCCTGGACAGCCGTGCGTTGCTCCAGGAAGCAGGGATCTCTCCAGATCTTCTTCGCATTGAAATGGCAAGGGTGAGCAGTGATCAGTTCAGCAAGCTGATGCAGGTAATCTGGCAGCGCACTGGCGATGAGTTTATGGGCATGGGGCCACGCCGTGCCCGCTCCGGAACGTTCGCCACCATGTGTGCGTTGGTGGTCGGTTGCCAGACGCTGGAAGAGGTATATCAACAGGCCTTCCGGTTCTCTCGGCTGTTCGAACCGATGGTGTCCATGGAGCTTGAAATCCTCGATGACCGTGTGCGCCTGGTCACGCGAATTGAAGGCAGCATCCACGACCCGGACTATTTTCTGCGCGAGAGCATTCTGGTGATCTGGCACCGGCTGGGCAGCTGGCTCATTGGTCAGCCAGTGGAACTGGAGAAAGCTGAGTTCGATTACCCGAGACCAGACCACGGGGACGAATACCGGCACATTTTTCATTGTCCGCTGGCGTTCGAGTCCGACTGTACGGCATTGACCTTCAGCAAACGTTTCCTCTCCGCCCCGGTGATTCGGGACAAGCCGGAAATGCGACAGTTCCTGAAAACGTCCCCGGCAGATCTGCTGTCAAGACCGGATGAGAGCAACACCTGGACCGGTCGCATTCGGGGCCTGATTGGCCGTGACTTCTCCAAACCCATGCCGGATTTCGACTGGATAGCGCAAGAGCTCCACACCAGCCCGCAAACCCTCAGGCGCCGACTGAAGCAGGAGAACACGTCGTTTCAGGAGATCAAGGATCTATTGCGGCGGGATATGGCCATCTACTATCTGGCCCATCCGGAGATACCCATCAACGATATTGCCGAACGGGTAGGCTTTACCGAACCATCCACCTTCCATCGGGCCTTCAAAAAATGGACGGGGGTCACCCCGGGGGCCTGGCGGGAAGGCGAACGGGGCGATCTGATCTGAACACCCGGCCTTACGAACTTCCCTGCTGCAGGTTCCGGATCAAGCGCCCGAGAGTTCGGGCAATGTCCCGGGCCTGATCGCGATTCTCGGCCAACTGGAAAAGCCGTGAGCCGTCCCGCGGATCATAAACCCAGCAGGCTCCGACCACCGGTTCACAATCCCAACGCAACTGAGGATTCACACCGAATACCGACAGAGACAGGGTCCTGCGAACGGTGGTGCCATCGGGATTGCGCTCGATGTCCTGAATACTGATATTGCCGTCATCCAGAGCCACCTGGTACTGGCGATCTGCTGGCCTGTCCAGGCGCACCACCGTTTTGTCACGCCGCCAGCCAGCGGTCTCGAGCAGAGTATTCAGATGGATGACCAGAGCCTCCCTGTCCGAGCTTGCCAGATACAGCTGGCGCAGCGTCTTCACATCCTGTTCATTCGCCGGCTCAATGACGGCCACGGGCTCGTTGGCACTGGCCTGCCCTTCGGCCAGAGCGCGAACACTGGCACGGCTGGCCTTCTCAATGTCGGTAATCAGCTTCAGGCTTTGCTGATAATGCGTGCCCTCTGCCCCGGCCCTGGTAATGTATTGCTCCAGTGCTGAACGTGCCTCATTCAGATGATTGGCCTGCAACATGGCCCGGCCGCGATAGTAGTAATACTCGGCGGGCTTCTCTCCCTCCATGGCCTGAAGACGGTTCAGGTACTCTCCTGCCTCACTCCAGTTCTCTGCTGTAACGGCTTCTTCCGTCGCCAGCATCAAGCGGCGAATTTCGTGTTCCGGAGCCAAGGCATGGGCGAATCCCGCCTGCAGGGCAAGAACAGAAGACAACACCAGGCCCGCAAATGCCTTGTGACCAGGCAAACGCCTTTTTTTCATGGATGACAACATACCGCTACTCCTGTTGGTCCTCTGCACGGGCTTCCCCGGCGTCCGTAGGCTCCCTGTCGATGGCGGGCGTATCTCCCGGTTCATCGGCGTCTTCAGAATCGACCTCGGCCTGATCCACGATCGACTTGGGCAACTCTTTTTTAACCCTGACCCCCAGCTCCACAAACCGATTGGCCTGGGAAATCAGATTACCACGGCCCCGGGTCAGGGTATTCATGGCATTATCGTAGGTACCCTGGGCCGTGTGTAACTGGCTTCCCAGCTTTTCCATTGCCTCGACAAACACCCGCAGCTTGTCGTAGACCGCGCCGGCGCGATCGGCAATGCGGCGGGCATTCTGGCTCTGGCGTTCATAACGCCAGATATTCTCAATGGTTCTCAGTGTCGCCAGCAGGGTGGTAGGCGTCACCACAATAATCTTTCGTTCAAATGCTTCTGCGAAGAGATTCTCGTCCTGCTGGAATGCTGCCACAAATGCCGGCTCAATGGGCATGAACAGCAGCACGAAATCGGGAGAATGCAGCCCGTTAAGCTGACTGTAATCTTTTTCGCTCAATGTACGGATGTGATTGCGAACCGCCTCAACATGCTGCTTCAGCGCCGCAGCTCGCTCTTCCTCCTGATCTGCGGTCACCCACTGCTGATAGGCGACCAACGATACCTTGGAATCAATTACCAGATTTCGCTGGTCCGGCAAATGCACGATGACATCGGGCCTCAACAACTGGTTGTCTTCGTCCCGGTAACTACCCTGGGTTTCGTACTCAACCCCTTTGCGCAGGCCCGACCGTTCCAGCACCCGCTCCAGGATCAACTCACCCCAGTTGCCCTGAATTTTCTTGTCGCCTTTGAGAGCGCGGGTCAGATTGGCGGCTTCTTCGGTAATTTGCCGGTTCAGCTCCTGCAGGGATTTTATTTCGCTGCGAAGCGCCTGACGATCCCGGGTTTCCGTGGTGTAGACATCCTCAACCCGTTTGCGGAAATCCTGCAACTGGTCGCGGAAGGGGTTAAGCAAGGAGTCCAGGCTGGTTTTCGATTGCTGGCTGAAGCGCTCACTTTTCTGCTCGAAAATCCGGTTCGCCAGGTTCTCGAATTCCTGTTTCAGTGCATCTCGATTCTTTTCCAGCAACTCCAGTTTTTCCGAGGCACTACGGCGCTCCTTATCCAGAGTGACCTGCTGCTCGCGTAGCTCGACCTTCAACTGGCCCAGCTCTTCCGAGAGCGTTTCAGCCCGCTTCTGGTATTGACCGCTCTCACTTGCCAGTTGCGCCACCCGGTCCTGTTTTGCTGTCAACTCCGAGGCCAGAGCCGCCAATCGGTTTTCCAGGGCAGCAGACTGTTGTCGCCAGTGTTCGATGCTCTGCTCCAGCTGTCCGGAGCGGGCTTTCTGCTCCTCGAGTGCGGTCCGCAGATGTTCAACTTCCTGCTCATGCAACGCCCGCACCTGCTCGCTATCTCTCAGCTGCCTGTCCCGGGCGTCCAGTTCCTCGCGCAAGGCAGACTCGGTGGCTCTATCCTGACGCCGACGCCACAGCAGCCAGATCACGCCCGCCAAAAGCGAGGCGGCACTCGCCACCAGAGCAAGGAACCAGCCTGCTAGCCATTCCGGACGTTCAGCCATGGTGAGGGTAAGCGCATCTAGCACCAGCATGTTCTCCTTGGTCTTCGTTGGTCAGATCAGGGCATGGCCCCGGGATCAAAGCCTGACAGTCTACCGCAATGCTCACCCTTTTTTCTTGTTGGCGGAACGGTGCCACCAGGCCGGCCTCGACTGTTTGGCATTTATCAACATTGCGTCAATCCACCTATGGACGCAGGGCGTAAATTGCTCTACAACGGTTAAAAAGCACCCAACCGGAGTGCTAAAGCCGTAAACGGAAAGCTGACTGGCAGGTCGGAGCATGTTCAAGGAATTGTGGAGAAAATTCGGGTCCGATTTCCTGCAGGCTACCTGTGTGGACGACGAACAGACATTGTCTTCGGAAAATCAACGCTCGGCGGACAAGCATGTGCGGGTTTTGCCTCACATCACCCATACCGGCGAGTTTCACCTTGAACGACTGACCCAGTTGCTGAAAAGCCGTTATGGAAAGAGCTTCACGGTGCCGACCGACACCACCTCCAGCGACCGGGCGCTCAAAGAAGTCATCTCCTTCGCCGCGCGCATTCAGGACCAGGATATTCAGCGGGAGCTGCTACTGTTCTACCTGAATTGTTCCCCGGTCATTCAGGAGTACCTCAGATCCGAGACGCCGCTGGGCCAAGGGCCTTTTCTGGGCCGATAAAGGTGCGCCTTAACCATCTGTAAAGTCACCACACAGGTACGTTGTAGTATACTCACCCGCCTGATTGACAACACATCCAATGGCTGAGGCATCCAGTGCCAATAATTCTCACGGCCGGTTCAGGGGATATTCATGGGGTCCAGTGTTTCGCAAACCCGCTCATTGTTCGCAGTTGCCTTAACAGGGCTGGCGGTCGCACTTTCTGGTTGCGCTTCCGATCGTTATTTCATGGTACCGAAAGAGAATATTGAAGAGGTGCGAGCCTCGGTCCAAAGCCAGCGTGCGACCCTTGTTACCATGGAGCAGAATGCCGGTGTAAGGCACGAAAAGCTCCTGCAGCAGAATCAGGATTCTACCCAGACCATTCTCCAGGCCATTGCCACTCAGGTTGAAAAGCCATCGTGCCCACCACCAAAGGCGGCACCTACCTGCCCCGCTTCCCGCGAAGATAAAGGCCGGGCGGATCGCCTCAAAGGCAAAGTCGTTGTCGGTGAGGTCGAAAAGTTTTTCCTGGCTGGCCCCGACCATGTCTATACCGCCCGAATCGACAGTGGCGCGGAAACCTCTTCCATACACGCCCGTAACGTTCAGCGTTTTGAACGGGATGGCAGCAACTGGGTACGCTTTGAAGTGCCCGTCCCCGGTACTGAGGATGCCGAGTGGGTAGCCATGGAGAAAGAAATCTCCAGGCGAGTGAAGATTATCCAGTCCAGTGCCGATGAGTCAGAGCGCCGGGTGGTGGTGGAGCTTCAGTTTGCCATCGGCGACCACCAGCAGGTGGCTGAGTTTACGTTGGCCGACCGGACAAATCTGACTTACGAAGTCCTGATTGGCCGCAACGTATTGCGAGACGTCATGTTGATCGATGTCGGCAAGGAATTCGCAACCGAGTTGCCCGAATCCTACCTTGAACAAGCGGCAAACGGAGAGGAAGAATGACGGTACGCTCCCGGGTCCCGTTTTACGTGTTTGTCTTCCTGTTGATTGCGGCAGGGATAGCGATCGCCACCTGGCGCCATCTGGAACTGGGTATTCCGTGGATGACCGGTGAACAACGTCCGGTCTGGATGATTGAGGCGCGAGTCGATTTTGAGGGCCAGAACAGCCCGGCTGAAGTGAGCCTGCACATCCCGGAGCAACCGCCCGGCTTCCGTATCCTGACGGAGCAGGCCGCCTCGCCCGGCTACGGCTTCTCAATTCTGGATAGCAACAGCGGGCGCAGGGCCCAGTGGACAAAACGAGACGTCGCCGGTCCTCAGACTCTCTATTTCAAGGCACAGTTTGTACCGGATGAAGACGCGATTCATGCTCCGCCAGTGCGTAAACCCCGGGCATTGACGGTTTTCTGGGAGGAGCCCCAGGCCACCGCCGTAAGAGAGCTCCTGACCCAGGCTTCCGAGCGATCCAGTTCCCCGGAGAGCATGACCCGCGAGCTGATCCGCCTGATGCAGCCAGACAACCGCACCCAGAACACAACATTACTGGTATCTGACGACAACTATCTGCAACTGCTGGTGAAGATGCTGAACCACGCTGGCATCGCTGCGCGCACCGCAGATGCCCTGAAGCTTGAGGATGCCCGCCGTCGCCAACAACTGGTGCCATTTCTACAGATATACAATGGCAAGCGCTGGCTTACCTTCGACCCGCGCACCGCAGAACAAGGTGTACCGGAAAACCTGTTGCTCTGGAGACAGGGAGCAGATTCCCTCCTCGACGTGGTGGGTGGCGACGACTCCCAGGTAAGCTTTTCCATGCTGCGGCAGACCGTGCCGGCGCTGCAACTGGCAACGCTGGAGTCCAACGCCAATGGGCTGAGTGTACTCGGTTTCTACCAGCTACCCATCGAAGAACAGAGCATGTTCCGAATGCTGCTGTTGCTCCCCATCGGCGCCCTCATTGTCGCCTTCATGCGGATTGTCATTGGCATCCGGACATCGGGCACCTTCATGCCGGTCCTGATTGCCGTCGCCTTTGTACAGACCACTCTGGTGCCGGGGCTGATCGCATTTCTGTCCGTTGTAGCCATTGGCCTGCTGTTGCGCGGCTATCTTTCCAGCCTGAACCTGCTGCTGGTATCACGCATATCGGCGTTGATCATTCTGGTGATCTTCATCACCGCAGGGCTCAGCATCATTGGCTACCAGATGGGCTTTAACACCGGCATGACCGTCACCTTCTTCCCCATGGTGATCATCGCCTGGACCATCGAACGTATGTCCATTCTCTGGGAAGAGGAAGGCGCCCGCGAAGTGCTTGTGCAGGGGTCAGGCAGTCTGTTTGTGGCCATCTGCGCCTACCTGGCCATGAGTACACCGCTGGCTGGCCACCTTACCTTCAACTTCCCGGAGTTACATCTGGTTATTCTCGGGCTGATCCTGCTGATGGGTCAGTACACCGGCTACAAGCTCAGCGAGCTCAAGCGGTTTACCCCGATGAAGGCCTACGACTGATATGGACTGGATCTCTCCACGCAGGCTGAAAAATCTCGGGATGCTGAACATGAACCGGCGCAATGTAGATTACATTGCCCGGTACAATGATCGCACCTCCTACCCGCTGGTGGACAACAAGCTCAAAACCAAGCTGGCGGTCAGCGAATACGGCGTAAAAACCCCCAAGCTGCTGCAGGTGGTTCGCCAACAACACGAAATCTCCCATTTTCGGGAAATGGCAGAGGATCTGGCCGGTTTCGCCATCAAGCCAGCAAAAGGCTCTGGCGGCAAGGGCATTACCGTGATTACCGGGCGAGACGGCGACGACTTTATCAAGGCCTCCAGCGCCCGCATTTCCGTCGCCATGCTGGAGCGTCACCTCACCAACATTCTGGCTGGCCTGTATTCCCTTGCCGGTACCCCGGATGTTGCCATTGTTGAAAATCTGGTTCAGTCCTCCCCGGCACTCGCCAAGTACTCCTTCCAGGGCGTACCCGACATCCGGATCGTGGTGTTTCAGGGATATCCCGTCATGGCTATGCTCCGGCTGGCAACCACCGCGTCCGACGGTAAAGCCAACCTGCACCAGGGGGCTGTTGGCGTCGGGCTGGATATCGGCTCTGGCCAGAGCCTGAACGCAGTTCAGTTCAATCGGCCGATTACCCTGCACCCGGACACCGGACTGGCTCTGGAGAATATCCGGATTGAAGACTGGGAAAACATGCTGGAAATGGCAGCCCGATGCTATGAGGCCACCGGCCTGGGATATATGGGCGTAGACCTGGTGGTGGACGCCAACGAAGGCCCTCTTCTGCTCGAACTGAACGCCCGGCCCGGACTGGCCATTCAGATGGCCAACGGCTGCGGCCTGCTCCCCAGGCTCAACGCGATCGAGAGCCTCAAGCGCCCGCATTTCAGCCCCAGAGAGCGAGCGCTGTTTGCCATGGAAAGCTTTGCCCGGCGCTGACAATCAGTGTTTGGGCATAAAAAAACCGGAGCTGGTGTAGCTCCGGTTTTTTTGTTCAGACCCGCTGATCAGGAGGTCAACTCACCCCTTTGCAGGAGCAACTTCCTCTCATGGGTCAGGCCTTTCAACAAGCCCCAGGTCATCAGTAGAAGTATTGCCGTGAAGGGCAACCCGGCACTGATGGCCACGGCCTGGATCGCGCCCAGAGCGTCTTCGCCACCGCCGAAGATCAACGCCGCCGCAATGGCACCTTCCATGACCACCCAGAATACACGCTGAGCCGTCGGGGCATCGGTTTTGCCGCCAGCAGTGATGCTGTCGATCACCAGCGAGCCGGAATCCGACGAGGTTACGAAGAACACCAGCACCAGGATAATACCGACGAACGAGACAATTCCGGTCCAGGGCAGCTGCTCAAACATCTGGAAGGTCGCCAGAGAAACCTCGGTCAGCCCTTTGTCTGCGAGCACACCAACGCCTTGCTGGATCTGCTCCAGTGCCGTGCCACCGAAACCACTCATCCATACGGTGGTGATCAAGGTCGGGATAATCAGAACCGCAGTGACAAACTCACGTACTGTCCGGCCCTTTGAAACCCGCGCGATAAACATACCTACGAACGGTGACCAGGAAATCCACCAGGCCCAGTAGAATACAGTCCAGCCCTGGAACCACGCCTCGTCTTCACGACCAAACGGATTACTCAGCGGCACAATGTTGGCCACGTAGGTGGAAGAGGTTACCCAGATGGTCTCCAGAATGGTCATGGTTGGACCGGCGAAGATCACGAAGAACAACACGATGCCCGCAGTCGCCATGTTGATGTTACTGAGGACCTTCACGCCGCCGTCCAGGCCACGCAGCACGGAAATGAGCGCCAAGGCCGTAACGCCAACAATGATAGCCATCTGCACATTGGTGCCAGAACCTACCTGAAACAGGTAATCCAGGCCGGAGGCAGCCTGCTGGGCACCAAAGCCAAGTGACGTGGCCAGACCAAAGATAGTGGCCACAACCGCGAGGACATCAATGATGTGCCCCGGCCAGCCCCACACCTTGTCTTTCAGCAGTGGGAAAAACGCGGAACGGATGGTCAGTGGCATGTTCTTGTTGAACGCAAAGAACGCCAGAGACAGGGCCACAATGGCGTAGATTGCCCAGGGGTGCAGCCCCCAGTGATAAAGGGTCGCCCCCATCGCCAGATCACGCGCTTCGGGAGAGTTGGCAGCCACGTTGAAGGGGGTTTCGTACCAGCCTGTATAGTAGGCCACCGGCTCGGCCACGGCCCAGAACATCAGGCCGATCCCCATTCCGGCTGCGAACAGCATGGCAAACCAGGACATGGTTGAGAATTCGGGCGTCGCATCCTGTCCGCCCAGCCGGATCTTGCCCACCGGCATGAAGATCAGCGCAAGGCTGACAACCACGAAAATGTTGGCGCTGAGCAGGAAGAACCAGTCAAAACTGGCAATAATGTCCCACTTGGCCCCATCAAGAGTCTCCTTCGCCGCTGCCGGAAACATCAGGGTTCCGATAACAAACAGAACCACAATGATGGCCGCTACCGGGAAAACCCAGTTATGAAGATCCAGGCCGAACGGATTGATATTATCCTGGCCTGCGACGTAATCCGTCTGATATTCGTCTTTCACTACCTCGCCCACGTTGGCGCCTCCTGGTCTGGTGTGATCACTGAATATGCTGAGTGAATGGATAACGCAATGAACAATCATTCATACGTTACAAGCCGGTCATTTTATTACTTTGAACTCAAAACATCAAAAGCAAGAAAAATGCCTTTTTTATCTACATCAGCATAGACCAGATTTTTCAGAGGCAACGATTGTTCCCTGAAACAGGTCTACTACCCGGACAGGTGACGTAGTTATACTGCAAGGTTTCGCCGACACCCGCCCGACAGCAACCAGAGGTATTCATGGAAAAAACCACCACCTTCCCTTTGCGCTACTCCGTTTATGTTCTCAGCATCGCCGGGCTGCTGGTGTCGTTACCGGTAACGCTTTGGCTTGGAGCAGGCTATCTGTTTCCGGTGATTTTTGGTGCTCTCACAGCCCTCGGCACCTGGGATTTACTGCAGCGAAAGCATACTGTTAGCCGAAACTATCCCATCATGGCCAACTTCCGGTATCTGTTTGAGTCAATCGGCCCGGAGATCAGGCAGTACTTTATCCAGTCTGATACGGAGGAGCGGCCGTTCTCGCGGGAACAGCGCACTATTATCTATCAACGAGCGAAGAACGTACTCGACAAACGGCCATTCGGCTCACAGCTAGGCATGTACGACGAGGGCTTTGAATGGATGAACCACTCGCTAACCCCAACCCGACTCGACAGCAGTGACTTCCGGATCCTGATCGGCAAAAACTGCGAGAAACCTTACAGTGCCAGCGTGTTCAATATCTCTGCCATGAGCTTTGGCTCACTTTCCGCCAACGCCATTCTCAGCCTGAACACCGGTGCAAAGAAGGGCGGCTTCTACCACGATACGGGGGAAGGATCTATCTCCCGCTACCATCGGGAACCCGGTGGAGATCTGGTCTGGGAAATCGGTTCCGGCTATTTCGGTTGCCGGCATCCCGACGGCTCCTTCAATGCCGAGATGTTCGAAAGGAATGCCACCCTGGACCAGGTCAAAATGATAGAGGTCAAACTATCTCAAGGGGCAAAACCAGGCCACGGTGGCATTTTGCCCGGTGCAAAAGTGACCCCCGAAATCGCTGAGGCCCGAGGCGTTCAGGTTGGCGAAGACTGCATTTCACCCGCCAGCCATTCCGCCTTTTCCACCCCCATTGAACTGCTGGAATTCCTCGAACAGCTGCGAAGCCTCTCCGGCGGCAAACCGGTCGGCTTCAAGCTCGCCATTGGCCACCCCTGGGAATGGTTCGCCATCGTTAAGGCTATGCTGAAGACAGGCAAAAAGCCCGACTTCATCGTGGTTGATGGCGGCGAAGGCGGCACCGGTGCGGCGCCACTGGAGTTCATCAATCGCCTTGGCATGCCGATGACTGAAGCCCTGCTTCTGGTTCATAACACACTGGTGGGTACCCACCTGCGCGAAGACATCGCCATTGGCGCCGCAGGTAAGATCACGTCCGCTTTCAATATTGCCCGCACCCTTGCTCTGGGAGCGGACTGGTGTAATTCCGCCAGGGGCTACATGTTTTCCCTGGGCTGCATCCAGGCATTGAATTGTCATACCGGCCGCTGTCCCAGCGGGGTCGCAACGCAAGATCCCCGTCGTGGCAATAAACTGGACGTCCCCTTGAAAAGCGAGCGGGTATTCAACTTCCACAAGAACACCCTGGATGCCCTGCAGAATCTGCTTGAGGCCTCGGGGCTCCGCCATCCCTCTGAGCTTGGCCCGGAGCACATCGTCCGTCGCGTCTCCAAAACCGAAGTGCATAGCTATCTGGACCTGTTTCCGTTCCTCGAACCGGGAGCACTACTGGAGGGCAAAACCGGCCTTCGGGTTTTCGATAAGTACTGGGAAAACGCCCAACCGGATACCTTCGAGCCCCCGGAATTCATTCTGGCGCTGCGGGAGACCAAGTTACGTTGATTTCGAGATAAATTCGCCAGCCCGGTGTTTATTTTTAGCTTGGGCTGGTGTAGACTTCGCTCCCGCTAAGCCACTGAGATAAACCTTGTTTCTCGGCGGTTTGCAGTTTACGGGGCGTAGCGCAGCTTGGTAGCGCACTTGCATGGGGTGCAAGGGGTCGTAGGTTCAAATCCTACCGTCCCGACCAGAATTCCCTACACAAAGCCCGGGCCGAAAGGTCCGGGCTTTGTCGTTCTAGCAGGCAGCGACCGCCTGCCCACGCTTCTCCCAGGGGTATTCCCGAATCGGCAGGTGAATCAGTGCCGACAACGCCCCGACACCTACACCGATCCACCACACCAGCGTGTAGTTGTGGTAGAGGTCGTACAGGGCTCCACCCAGCCAGACACCAAGAAAGCCGCCAAGCTGGTGCGAAAAGAATACCAGGCCATAGAGCGTGCCCATGTACTTCAAGCCGTAGATGTGCGCAACCAGGCCGGAAGTCAGTGGTACCGTCGCCAACCACAACGAACCCATTGCCACCGAGAAGAGCACCACGCTTTCAGGAGTAATGGGCGCCATGATAAAGGCGGCAGAGACGATTGTCCGTAACAGGTAAATCGTCGCCAGAAGGTACTTGCGCGAGTATCGGTTACCCAACCAGCCGGCCATCAGTGTGCCACCGATATTGAACAGACCGATCAGAGCAATTGAGATGGCGCCGAGCCCGGACGCTGACGTTACCCCCAGCACGTAGATCAGGCTGTCTGGCGTAATTGGCCCACACATTTCGGTTATAAACGCCGGAAAATGCGCGGTGATGAAAGCCAACTGATACCCGCACGAGAAAAAGCCGATAAAAATGAACAGGAAGGAGGGGTCTTTCACCGCTCGCTTCAGCACCACCCCCATCGGTTCATCGGTCGATACCGAGGGCGCCGCCTTGGGTGCCCGCATAAACAGAAGGGCAAGCATCGACACCGTAATGAAACCGGCCAACACCATGAACACGCTTTGCCAGGGCATCTGGCTCAGCAGCGCCTGCGCGACGGGCGGGCCAATGATCTGCCCTGCAGAACCGGCTGCGGTTGCAATGCCCAGCGCCATGGAGCGATGCTTTTCCGGGGCAGAGCGCCCTACGACAGCGAGAATGACACCGAATCCGGTTCCGGCAATCCCGAACCCAACCAGCATCTCCAGGAACTGGTGCTGGCCCAGGGTAATGGCGAATGCCGAGGCAACCAGCCCGACCACGTAACAGATACCGCCCACCAGGATAGCTTTGCGATCACCGTAGCGTTCGGCAAAGGCACCAAAGATGGGTTGCCCGATGCCCCAGAACAGGTTCTGAATGGCGATGGCCAGAGAAAACGACTCCCTTGGCCAGGCAAATTCCAGGGCAATCGGCAGTTGAAACAGACCGAACGAGGCCCGCACGGAAAAGCCAACCAGAATAATAATACAGCCTGCGACAAGTACAGGGTTGATCAGTCGATCATAGGTGCCGGAGGCCGTGCCAGACATGGTTACAGATTCCCGGAGCTGAACAGTCGGTGCGCCAGAATAAGCGCGAAGCCAATCAGTATACCTGAAGCAGCGAAAGCCAGGGTAAAGCCGCTCAGTTCAAGTAGCAGGCCAAAGAACAGGGGCGCCAGAAAGTGCACCGCCCGGTTTGCCATCAAACGCATACCCAATGCCCCTGCACGCCGCTCACGTTCCACAGATTCCGCCAGGATCACCATGGATAAAGGCTGGGTAAGACCGGAACCGATACCGACCAGCATGGCCAGGGCAGCCATCAGCAGCAACTGCTCAGACGCCCCCAGAAAAGCCAAGCCAGCGGCAAGGGTACCGAGCGAGAGTAACACTGTCGGCACGCGGCCTCCGGCAAGTGCAATAATGCGCGCCATAAACGGCCGAACCAGCATGGAAACACCGGCTCGAAGACTGACCAGAACTCCGATTATCAACGGGCTGATGGCCAGGCTCTCCAGGTACACTGGCAAATAGCTTCCGTAGACCCCGAGTGCGAACATCCCCAATACCGTGACCAGAATCGACAACTGCACCCCACGGTTACTGCCGAAAAGCTGCCATTGCGCCCGGAAACCCGCCTGCTTTCGGGTAACGTGAATACGCTCCCTCGCCTGCCCGATCAGGCGGAGTGTTACAACGCCCGAGACCAGTGCAAACAGAGCCATCACAAGGAACACGTACTCGGTATCGGAAGACTTCAGCACAACACCGGCCAACAGGGGGCCGATAACCTGCCCGCCCGACAGCCAGGTGGCATACCAGCCAAAGTACTGCTCCAGCCTCGGCCCGGTGCCCAGGTTGGAAATGATGGTCTGGGCAGCCAGAACCATCTGGAGGTGAGCCAGCCCCACCAGCAACTGACCAGTCACGAGGCCCGCATAGCCATACCACGCATGCATCGACAACAAGCCTGCCACCATAATGCCCGCCCCGGCCAGCAGCGTGGCCCTGCCACCAAACCGGCTCACGATGCCTCCCAAGGGAATGGCCAGGACCAGCGGTAGCAGATACTGAGCGCTTAACACCGCACCCAGAACGAGCGGAGACGCGCCAAGCTGAAGACCATACACTGGCACCGCCACAATCAGCATTGAGTAGACGACAAAACACAGCGTCAGTGACAGACAGACCGCGAAGAAATTTTGCGAGGCCTCAGAGGCTCCCCCGGAAGAGTCGCGGTGGCTGGAATGGTTGTTTTGCAAGTGGATGCCCGATTCGAATGATGTAGCTAAAACGGGCTATGGTAACGCGAATGGCTCGCAACAGAAACGCGAGGAAAGGAAAAGCCGGGGGAAGCGATCCCCCGGCCCAAGCCGGCTTTATTCAGCCGACGCAATCAGGCTGGCGTTACCGCCGGCCGCTGTGGTGTCGATACACAGATGCCGCTCAATCACGTAGCGTTGATCCAGCTTGTGTTCTGTGATCACCGGCAACAGCGCGCCATCACGCTTACTCAGCGCCATGCGATACTGCTTGAGCAGCGGCTTCTCGGCTACGCTCACCACCGCTTCAAAGCCGGTCAGATGGCTCAGAGCGTCCGGATCAAGCATGCCATCGCTGGCAATAACCGGAAGTCCGGCCTTGATGGCATCGGCCAGTGCCTTCTCGGCGCCCGGTGCAATCACTACCACCTTGTTACCCTGCGACAGGGCGGTGCCGGCCTGCTCAACGGCAGACTCGGCGTCTGGACCAAGGCACAGCACCAGCCCGCGACCATGGCAGGACAGATGGTTCTGCTCGCCCGTCGGCCCCGGCATCTCCTCGTACCCTTCGTCCAGAGGCGCCGGCACCTTACCGAAGAAGGGCTCCAGCAACGCCTGACGACCTTCCGCTTCCGGTACCGCTGCTTTGGCCAGCTTGTCGATCAGCTTCTGGGCCTTGTCGGTACTGAACACCTTGTCACTGGACTGAGCAGGCTTTTCAACCACCTCACCCCGCAGGAAACGGCGCACGTATTGCGGGCCACCGGCTTTCGGCCCGGTACCAGACAGTCCCTCGCCACCGAATGGCTGGGAGCCGACGATGGCGCCGATCTGGTTACGGTTAACGTAGGTGTTGCCCACCTTGATACGACTGGCAATGTGCTCGATCCGGCGGTCAACGCGGCTATGAATACCGAAAGTCAGACCGTAGCCCTTGGCATTGACGGCATCAATCACCTTGTCGATGTCCTTGGCTTCAAACGTAGCCACGTGCAGAACCGGGCCGAAAATCTCCTCTTCCAGCTCTTCAATTCCGCTCACCTGAAGCACTGCCGGCGACACGAACAGGCCCGTCTCCGGTACGTTGAGTTTCTTGAGCAGTTTGCCTTGCTGCTCGAATTTCTGGCAATGGTCGGTAATCTTCTTGCGGGCATTTTCGTCGATCACCGGGCCCACATCGGTCGACAACTGCCACGGATCACCAATACCAAGTTCCTCCATGGCACCGTAGAGCATGTCCAGGAGATTATCGGCAATGTCCTTCTGTACATACAGCATGCGAAGTGCAGAACAGCGCTGACCGGCACTCTGGAAGGAGGATGCCAGCACGTCACGCACCACCTGCTCCGGCAACGCGGTGGAATCCACGATCATGGCGTTCAGGCCACCGGTTTCTGCCACCAGCGGTGCATCCGGCTCCATGTGTTCAGTCATGGCCTTGTTGATCCGCTGCGCCGTGGCGGTTGAACCCGTGAAACACACGCCGGTCACCCGGGCATCTGAGGTCAGTCCGGAACCCACGGTGGCGCCGGTACCAGGCAATAGCTGGATCGCAGCCCGGGGGATGCCCGCCTGATGCATCAGCTCCACGGCCCGGAAGGCCAGCAGCGAGGTTTGTTCTGCCGGCTTGGCCACCACCGCGTTACCGGCCGCCAGGTTCGCCAGAATCTGGCCAGTAAAGATCGCCAGCGGGAAGTTCCAGGGCGAGATGCAGCACATCACACCACGGGCTTCGCCGTCATTCTTGTAACGAATGCCTTCATTGGCATAGAACATGGCAAAATCCACGGCCTCACGAATCTCGGCCACGGCATCCAGCAGGGATTTGCCTGCTTCTCGGGTGGTCAACGCAAACAGCTCGTGCACATTCTCTTCGTAAAGGTCGCCGACCCTGCGAATCATGGCCGCACGCTCTTCCGCCGGTACCGAAGACCACTGTTTGAAGCCGTCCTGAGCGGCGTCCAGAGCTGACGAAATATCCACGTCTGAGGTATAGGTGATGTGACCGACCAGGTCGTCCGGGTTTGCAGGATTCCGTACCTCAACCACTTCGTCACTGACAGAATCCACGGCCAGTATCGGGCCACCTTTCCACTGATGGCTCTTGTAACGATTACGACCTTCATCAATCTCGGCCACCGTCACCGGATCCGTAATATCCCAGCCTTTGGAGTTTCGACGCTGCTCACCAAAGATTTTCGACGGGTGCACAATCGCTTTGCTGGACAGGTTTTGGCCAAGGCCCACCACCACGTCAATAGGGTCTTTGGCGATTTCTTCCGGGGTGATGCTGGTATCCACAATCTGGTTAACAAAGGAACTGTTGGCACCGTTCTCCAGCAACCGGCGAACCAGGTAAGCCAGCAGGTCTTTGTGGGCGCCCACCGGCGCGTAGATCCGGCAAGGCACACCACTGTCCTCCAGAACCTGATCGTGCAGGGATTCGCCCATACCATGCAGGCGCTGGAATTCGAATTTATCCCGACTCAGATCCTTGGCCAGTTCCAGCACCGCTGACACCGAATGGGCATTGTGGGTGGCAAACTGCGGGTAGATACGGTCGGTCATGCCCAGAAGCTTGCGAGCACCGGCCAGGTAAGCGACGTCGCTGCAGGCCTTGCGGGTGAAGACCGGAAAGTCTGACAGGCCCATCACCTGGGCACGCTTGATCTCGGCATCCCAGTAAGCACCTTTAACCAGCCGCACCATGATGCGGCGATCCAGTTTTTCAGAAAGCGCATAGAGCCAGTCGAGGGTCTGCGAGGCGCGCTTGCCGAACGCCTGAACAACAACACCAAAACCTTGCCAGTCTTTCAGTTCCGGGTCGGACAGGATGGCCTCAATCACATCCAGGGAGAGATCAAGACGATCCTGCTCTTCGGCATCAATATTGAAGCCCATGTTGGCCGCTGCCGCCTTTCTGGCGAGCTTGAGTGCCCGGGGCATGAGCTCATTCATCACCCGCTCTTTATGCCCGTACTCATAGCGTGCCAGCAGCGCCGACAGCTTCACCGAGATACCCGGATTCGTCCTCACATCGCCTTTGCAGCGCTTGCTGATGCTGTCAATGGCATCAGAGTACGCCTGGTAATAACGCTGAGCATCGGCATCGGTGCGCGCCGCTTCGCCCAGCATGTCATAGGAATAGGTATAGCCCCTCTCTTCCTGGGACTTGCCGCGGTCCTGTGCCTCTTCAATGGTACGACCCAGTACAAACTGGCGCCCCATTTCCTTCATGGCCTGGCCCGCCACGGTGCGCACAACCGGTTCGCCCAGGCGCTTTACCAGCTTGCGCAAGGTATCCCCCACACTCTGGCGCTCGGAATCCTTCAGCAGGTTGCTGGTCATCAGCAGCGCCAGGGTGGCCGAGTTGATCATTCCGGATTTGGCTTTGCCCACGTGAGCACCCCAGTTGCCAGAGGTGATCTTGTCTTCGATCAGGTCCTGGATGGTGAGGTTGTCGGGTACCCGCAGCAAAGCCTCCGCCAGGCACATAAGAGCCACACCTTCTTTGGTGGTCAGCCCATATTCGGCGAGAAACTTTTCCATGATGGTCGGGCGTGCGCTGTTGCGGACATCCCGCACCAGCTCTGCCGCCCGGACCGAGATCGCCTTTCGGGTTTCATCCGACAACTGGGCCTCAGCAATCAGCCGGTGAATCACTTCATGTTCATCTGCCAGGTAGTTTGCACGGATCGCCTGGCGAATGTCGTTAAGTTCCGGTGCCACAGATTGCTGAAGACTCATGGTGTACCCTCCTGATTGTTTGAATACTGACCGCATTTTAGCGAAGCAGGTACATGCAATTAGCCTGTTCAGCATCACAATAGATTATTATTTTCCTTTTTTAGTACCCTAAAAATTATCTATAAGCCTGCACTTTCGCTAATATTGGACGTTTCGGCCTTTTAAAAAAATTCATCCACTATCTCAAAGGATAGCAGTCATGGCAGATCTCGACAGAATCGATCTTTCCATCATCCGGGAACTGCAGAAGAACGGCCGTATTACCGTGACAGACCTTGCTTCCCGGGTCGGTTTATCAAAGACTCCCTGTCAGGTACGAATGAAACGGCTGGAAGATCAGGGATACATTACCGGCTACAGCGCCATGGTGAATCAGACCAAGCTGGGGCTCTCTCATGTTGCGTTCGCCCAGGTCACCCTGAATGACACTAGCAGCAAGGCACTGGCGGCGTTCAATGAGGCCGTCCGGCAAATCTCCGCGGTGGAGCAGTGTCATATGATGGCGGCGAATTTCGACTATCTTCTGAAAATACGTACCCGCAACATGGCTGAATACCGCCAGGTTCTGGGAGAACAGATCTCCAGCCTGCCCCACGTACTCCAGACCAGCACTTTTGTCGTGATGGAAAACGTTAAAGACCGAGGACAGTAAGATGCGGATCGTTGTTGCCCCCGACTCTTTCAAGGAATGTCTCTCAGCGCAGCAAGTTGCCTCTGCCATCGCCCGTGGTTGGCGCAACGCTGCCCCGGAGGATGAGATTGTAGAAATCCCTCTCGCTGATGGGGGCGAAGGAACCACAGTGGCACTGACAGAGGCTCTGGGCGGGCAACTGCATACGGTGGCCGTCACGGGCCCGCTGGGTGAGCGTATCGAAGCCCGCTTTGGCCTGGCCAATAACAACGAAACCGCCGTCATTGAGGTAGCTGAAGCCAGTGGCTTGCATTGTGTACCCGCCGAGGCCCGTGATGCGCTCCGGGCAACCAGTCGTGGTACCGGAGAGTTGATTCTGGCAGCCCTGAAACACCGGCCGAAAACATTGATCATGGGCCTGGGAGGAAGCGCCACAACGGATGGCGGCGCGGGCATACTGCAGGCTCTGGGGGCGCGCCTGCTGGATAACCAGAGCGAGGAAATCGGGCCCGGCGGTGCAGGCCTGGCACGACTGGCCACGGCGGACCTTGAACCTGCCATTCGCAGACTCAACGGCATCCAGTTGATTGTGGCCTGTGATGTTACCAATGCGTTGCTGGGCCCGGAGGGAGCGGCAGCGGTTTTCGGGCCGCAGAAAGGCGCCAATGAAGACGACGTTCGTCAGCTGGACGCCAATCTTGCGCATTTTTCCCGTCTGGTTAAGGCGCAGGGCCTGGACATTGCCAGCTTTCCCGGTAGTGGCGCCGCCGGGGGTATTGGTGGCACGGTCAAGGGTATTCTGGGCGCCCGACTCCAACCGGGAATAGAGCTGGTGATGGAGGCCGTCAAACTGGAGCAGCATATCCGCAACGCAGATCTGGTGATCACCGCGGAAGGCGCCATCGATGCTCAAAGCGCCTTTGGAAAAACGCCGGCCGGCGTGTCCAGACTGGCGCATGCCTGCGGTGTACCAGTGATTGGCCTGTGTGGAAAATTAGGGGCTGAACTGGCTCCGCTCCATAGCGTTGGGTTAACAGCGGTTTTCTCGATCACCCCCGCTCCCATCACCCTGACGGAAGCCTATGGTTTGGCAGAAGCTAACCTCGAGAAGTCTTCGGAGCAGCTGGCGCGCCTGACGCACAGTTTCTCACGCCGGTGAAGCGGTTTTCCGTAATCCGGTGAGCTCAACCCGACCGCGGGCCAACCGAACCTGGCCCCGGCGTTCGAGTTCTTTAAGCAGTCGGCTGACCACTTCCCTGGCCGTTCCCAGCTCCACGGCCAGCTCCTGATGGGTAATATTCAGTACACTCTGACCATCAGCCGCACGGGCCTGAAGCCACTCCGCCAGGCGCTCATCCATACGGTGAAACGCTACTTCTTCAACCAACAACATCAGATCGTCAAGTCGACGGCCATAGGACTCCATAATCCCCAGCCGGAACTCTGCCGACTGATCCATCAGCCGATCGAATAATCCGCGCGGGATAATGGCGGCTTCTGCCTCCTCTTCAACGATGGCTTCAGCCCGGTAGCCACGGCCCGTCATCAGACAGCCAATGGACAACGTGCAGATATCGTCAGCGCCCATACGGTAGAGCACGATGCTGTGGCCAGATGCTCCGGTCATCTGCACCTTGATACTGCCATCCAGCACCAGGGGAAGCCCCCGGCAATGTTCTCCGGCACTGAACAGCACCTGCCCGGGAGGGAAACGCATGGCCTGGAGCCCCTCAAGGGCATCTTTGCGCAAGGAGTCATGTAGTGTGTCGAGAATACTGTGCCTGGCCATTCCGCATTGCCTTGTATCGAAAGTCGTCTGCCTGTGTGACTTTATCACTGAACCCGGCCAATAACAGGCCTATAGTCAAACCATCATCCGACATCACACAGGAGAGACCAAGATGACGGTAAACATGGGTTCCGCTGATCGTATTATTCGTGCCATCGTGGGTGTTGTCCTGCTGGCCCTGGTCTTTGTTGGCCCTCAGACGCCCTGGGGCTGGATTGGCATTGTACCGCTGGCAACAGCACTGGTGGGAAACTGCCCTGCCTATTCCCTGCTCGGCATCAAAACCTGCAAAACAAAATAGGCCTCCAGTCACCAGAAACACAAAGGCCAGAGCAGCTCTCGCCACTCTGGCCTTTGTCGTTCTTCAATGCAGACAGGCTTACTGCTGTTTCAGCGCACCGGCGTGTTCAGCACATCCAGCACTTCCTCAAGCTCGGTGATCATCTGACGGATCAACTGCTTGTACTGTGAAGTATCATCCTTCACTTCGCTGCTGCTGAGCTTCTGCTTGGCACCACCAATGGTGTAGCCCTGATCGTACAGCAGGCTGCGGATCTGGCGGATGGTGATCACATCCGCGCGTTGATAGTAACGGCGATTGCCCCGGCGCTTGACCGGCGACAGCTGCGGGAATTCCTGCTCCCAATAGCGCAACACATGCGCCTTGACCGCACACAGCTCGGCTACTTCACCAATGGTGAAATAACGCTTGCCCGGAATAACCGGGAGCTCATTGTTATGACTGGGTTCCAGCATACGCTTCTACTTTCTGCTTCAGTTTCTGACCTGGTCGAAACGTAACTACGCGCCGTGCACTGATGGGAATTTCCTCACCCGTTTTCGGGTTCCGTCCCGGTCGCTGCTTCTTGTCCCTGAGATCGAAGTTGCCGAAACCCGACAACTTCACCTGCTCGTTGTGGCTGAGTGCGCCTCTGATTTCGTCGAAGAAAGCTTCCACCATTTCCTTGGCTTCCCGCTTGTTAAGCCCCAACTCCTCGTACAAGCGCTCTGCCATGTCCGCTTTCGTCAAAGCCGCCATCTGTCAACTCCTCAGTGTTGCCCCCAACTCTTCTTTCAGGGCATCGATAACCCCATTGAAGAGCGAATGCACTTCGTCCTCGTTAAGCGTGCGTTCAGGATGCTGCCAGAACAGGCTCAGAGCCAGGCTTCGGTTACCCTCACCCAGGCTTTCACCTTCGTAGACATCAAACACACGCAACGCCGTGAGGTGCTCGCCAGCATGTTTACGGGCCACATGTTCTACCTGGGCGAACGCCACATCGCTCCCGATAATGATAGCCAAATCCCGGCGAACTTCCGGGAATTTTGAAATATCTTTGAAATTAGGCACATAACCGGCAACGATCGAATTCAAGAATAGCTCAAACATCAGGATCGTGCCATTAAGTTCAAGATTTTTCTGAACTTGTGGATGCAGTGCACCCAGCCAGCCCACATGCTCGCCATCCCTCAACAGTTCCGCCGTCTGGCCCGGATGCAGCGCAGGGTGCTGGCTGGCAATAAAATCAACCTCGATGCCAAGCAGTCGGAACAGGCTTTCCAATTCCCCTTTTACATCAAAGAAATCCGTGGTTCTGCGACCGTTTACCCAGTTTTCGGGATTCTGGTTACCAACCACCACCCCTGCCAACATCGGCTGCTGACTGATGCCATCGGCATCCTGAACGAATCGCAAACCGGTCTCGAACAAGCGAATACGGGGCTGCTGCCGGTTCTGGTTGTAGCCCACGGTTTTAAGCAGGCCGCTCCAAAGCGTCGTGCGCATCACCGAAAGATCCGACGAGATGGGATTGGCCAACGCAATCCCCTCACGTTCCGGATCCACCAGCTGTTGAACCTTGGGATCAACAAAGCTGTAGGTCACCGCTTCCTGGTAGCCCTGGGCGACGAAAAAGTTACGCACAGCAGACAGCGGCCGAACCGCTTCTTCCCGGGCCCGCAGCCCAAGCGAGCCGGTTGGCTCGGTGACCGGCAGATTGTTATAACCAAAAATGCGACCGACCTCTTCGATCAGGTCTTCTTCGATGGAAATATCCGGCCGGAAGCTGGGCACACTGATACGCCAGCCGTCTTTCAACAGCTTGTCGATGTGCAGGCCAAGCCGGCTGAGAATCTCTTCAACGGTAGTGCGGTCAATTCTAAGCCCCAACACATCCGCCAGGCGCTGCTCACGCAGATCAATCACCTGCGCCTTTGGCAGGTGTTCCTTGCTGGCCACTTCGACAATTTCGCCGGGCTCACCCCCGACAATAGCCATCAGCAGACCGGTTGCCCGCTCCATGGCATCCCGTGCCAGCTCATAATCCACGCCCCGCTCAAAACGGTGGGAGGCATCTGTATGCAGGCCATATTGACGAGCCTTGCCGGCCAGCGTGATCGGGTCAAAATAGGCGGATTCAAGCACCAGATCCCGGGTTTTCTCACTCACCCCGGAATGCTCGCCCCCCATCACACCGGCAATGGCCACTGGCTTCTCGTGGTCGGCAATCACCAGCGTTTCCGGAGTAAGCTCGACCTCCTGACCGTCCAGCAATACCAGTTTTTCGCCCGAGCCAGCCATACGCACAACAATCCCACCTTTGATCTCATCCCGGTCAAAGGCATGCATGGGCTGGCCCAGTTCCAGCATGACGTAGTTGGTGACATCCACCGCCGCATCAATGGAACGGATACCGGAACGACGCAGCTTCTCCTGCATCCAGAGCGGCGTTTCTGCCTGCAGATTGACGTTTCGCAGAACACGCCCCAGATAACGGGGGCAACCCTCAGGGGCTTCCACCCGGATATCAGGCACTTCCGAGTGCACCGCTTCCACGTGCGGAATGGAAGGCGCATTGGTGACCAGGCTGTTCAACACGCCCACTTCCCGGGCCAGGCCCTTGATGGACAGACAGTCGCTGCGATTCGGGGTCAGATCCACATCAATGGTGATGTCATTCAGCTTCAGATAGTCAACCACCGGCTGCCCAACCGGGGCATCCTCCGGGAGCTCCATCAGGCCGTCATGGTTATCGGACAAGCCCAGCTCGGATTCCGAACACAGCATACCCTCGGAGGGCTGCCCCCGGAGCTTGGCTTTCTTGATCTTGAAATTGCCGGGCAGCACAGCGCCCACCTCGGCAAAAGGCACCTTCAGCCCGTCGCGAACATTGGGGGCACCACAGACCACCTGCACGGTCTGCTCGCCATTGCTCACCTGACACACCCGCAGCTTGTCGGCATCCGGATGGGGCGCAACGGAAACGACCTCACCCACAACCACGCCGGAAAATTCGCCAGCCACGGCCTCAAAGCCGTCGACTTCCAGCCCCGCCATGGTGATCTGGTCCATCAACTCCTGAGAGCCAATGTTCGGGTTTACCCACTCGCGCAGCCACTGTTCACTGAATTTCATTATCCTGGTCCTGTCCTGATTCGGTTGATTCTGAGCCTGTTACGCCAATTCCTGGTGTCGTATCAACGGAACTGACGAAGGAAACGCAGGTCGTTTTCGAAGAACATACGCAGGTCTTTTACTCCATAACGAAGCATGGCCAGGCGCTCGACACCCAGACCAAAAGCAAACCCGCGATATTCCTCGGAATCAATACCGCAATATTCGAACACTTTCGGATGCACCATGCCGCAGCCCATCACTTCCAGCCACTTGATGCTGCCATCCTGCTCACGTCCCCATTCAATATCCACTTCCGCCGATGGTTCGGTGAACGGGAAGTAGGAGGGACGGAAGCGCACTTTCAGATCCCGCTCAAAGAAAACCCTGAGGAATTCCTCCACGGTGCTTTTCAGGTCCGCGAAGCTGACATTCTTCTCCACCAGCAGACCTTCCACCTGATGGAACATAGGGGTGTGAGTCATATCGGAATCACAGCGATAGACCCGTCCGGGGCAGATCATGCGGAACGGTGGCTTGCCTGCCTCCATGGTCCGAATCTGTACCGGCGAGGTGTGGGTACGGAGCAAGGTACCCGGATTGAAATAGAAAGTATCGTGCATGGCACGAGCCGGGTGGTGCCCGGGAATATTCAGAGCTTCGAAGTTGTGGTAATCGTCTTCGATTTCAGGCCCCTGCTCTACGCTATAACCGGCACGGGCAAAGATTTCCTCAATGCGCTGCAGGGTGCGGGTTACCGGATGCAAACCACCCAGGTCCTGCCCCCTTCCCGGCAGTGTTACGTCAATGGATTCCGCCGCAAGCCTGGCTTCAATGGCCGCTTTCTCAAGATCTGCCCGCCGTGCGTTGATGGCTTGCTCCACCTGCCCCTTGGCTTCATTGATCTTCTGGCCGGCCGCAGGGCGCTCCTCCGCAGAGAGCTTGCCCAGAGTTTTTGCCTGCTGGGTAATCACACCCTTTTTGCCGAGGTATTCCACACGAATTTGATCAAGCGCCTGCAGGTTGTCGGCCTTTTCTACGGCATTCAACCCGTCCTGAACCAGTTGCTCCAGGTTTTCCATTGACCCTGCTCCAAACCAGAAATGGGGTAGGTTAAAACAAAAATAGGGGAAGAGCGTGCCCTTCCCCTATCAGAAGGCGCCGTCATGAAACATGGGGCGCCCGGATCGATCAGCAATCGATGAAAGAGCTTAAGCGATCACAGGGACGCTTTGGCCTTCTCAACAACAGCGGCAAACGCCTGCTGTTCGTTCATGGCCAGATCAGCCAGAACCTTACGATCGATTTCAACATTCGCCTTCTTCAGACCAGCGATCAGACGGCTGTAAGACAGACCGTTTGCACGGGCGCCAGCGTTGATACGGGCAATCCACAGAGCGCGGAATGCACGCTTACGGTTGCGACGGTCACGGTAGGCATACTGACCGGCCTTGATAACCGCTTGCTTGGCAACGCGGTAAACACGGCTACGGGCACCGTAGTAACCTTTGGCCTGATTGAGAATCTTCTTGTGACGACGACGTGCTACCACGCCACGCTTTACACGAGCCATACTTTAATCCTTCTACCTTTACTTTCTAAGGAATGATTCGCGCGGCTGAATCAGCACGCGGTCATGCGCTTGATAGACGCTACGTCCGACTTGGCGATGAGCTTGGTACCGCGCAGCTGACGCTTACGCTTCGGGCTCTTCTTGGTCAGGATGTGGCTGGTGAAGGACTGCTTGTGCTTGAAGCCAGTGGCGGTCTTCTTGAACCGCTTGGTAGCTCCGCTCTTGGTTTTCATCTTCGGCATTTTTAAAACTCCGCATTCTATTTTGGATAAACAATTGTGCCCCTGAACGACAAATCCCCCGCTAATGCGGGGGACCCGTCACGGGATCAGGTTCACTTCTTCTTGCGGGGTGCGATAACCATGGTCATCTGCCGGCCTTCCATTTTCGGCCGCATCTCAACCTGGGCTATTTCTGCCACATCTTCCTCAATCCGCTGCATGAGCTTCATACCAATTTCCTGGTGTGCCATCTCACGTCCACGGAACCGGATTGTGATCTTGCCGCGGTCCCCGTTCTCAAGGAAACGTACCAGGTTGCGTAGTTTGACCTGATAATCCCCTTCTTCCGTTCCTGGTCGGAACTTCAGCTCTTTGACCTGCGTCTGCTTCTGCTTTTTCTTGGCAGCCGCTTTGGCCTTTTTCTCTTCAAAGATCTTCTTGCCGTAGTCCATTATCTTACAGACGATCGGATCGGAATCCGTAACCTGTACCAGATCCAGGGTCGCCTCTTCCGCCATACGCAGGGCGTCTTCGATCGGAACAATCCCGACCTGATTGCCTTCGGCATCAATCAGTCGGACTTCAGTTGCGTCAATATTCTCATTGATAGGCGCCTTGGGTGCGCGCCCACCCCGATTCGCTCGCTGTTTAATAATCAGATCTCCGTTTTGGTTCTACCTTTGCGCTCGACGTCGGCTGCAAGCAGCTTTTCAAAATCGTCGACCGACATGGTTCCCAGGTCTTCGCCCTTACGTGTCCGGACGGCAACGGCGTTGTTCTCGATTTCTTTATCGCCAACAACAACCAGATAGGGAACCTTATTTAGAGTATGCTCGCGGATTTTAAAGCCGATCTTCTCGTTTCTCAAGTCAGCATTAACCCGATAGCCTAAAGAATCCAGTTTTTTGGCCAGATTCTGACAGTAATCACGCTGTTTATCGGTAATATTCAGGACAGCAACCTGTGTCGGTGCCAGCCAGGTTGGGAAAGCACCCTCGTACTCCTCGATCAGGATACCGATGAAGCGCTCAAAGGAACCCAATACCGCCCGATGCAGCATAACCGGCGTTTTGCGCTCGGAATTGTCGGCCACATACTGCGCCCCCAGACGACCCGGCATCGAGAAGTCGACCTGGATGGTACCACACTGCCATACCCGACCGAGGCAATCTTTCAGAGAAAACTCGATCTTCGGGCCGTAGAAGGCACCTTCGCCCGGCAACAGCTCCCAGTCAACCCCTTCACGGTTCAGCGCCTGCTCGAGCGCTGCCTCGGCTTTGTCCCAGACTTCGTCCGACCCTACCCGCTTTTCAGGGCGGGTGGACAACTTGTAAAGAATTTCACTGAAGCCGAAGTCTGCATATATCTCGTGCAACATGGCAATAAATGCAGACACTTCTTCCTGGATAGCATCTTCCTCACAGAAGATATGGGCATCATCCTGGGTAAAACCACGCACCCGCATCAGGCCATGCAACGCGCCAGAAGCTTCATTCCGGTGACAGGAGCCAAACTCGGCCAGGCGCAGTGGCAGATCCTTGTAGCTTTTCAGCCCCTGATTAAACACCTGCACGTGACACGGACAGTTCATGGGCTTGATGGCGTAATCGTGCTTCTCGGACTCAGTGGTAAACATGTCGTCCTTGAACTTGTCCCAGTGGCCGGACTTTTCCCACAGGGTCCGCGACACCACCTGAGGTGTCTTGATCTCCTTGTAGCCATGCTTATGCTGCTGGGCACGCATGTACTGTTCCACCTCCTGATAGAGGGACCAGCCATCCGGATGCCAGAACACCATACCCGGGGCTTCTTCCTGCATGTGGAACAGGCCCAGCTTCTTGCCAATCTTGCGATGATCCCTTTTTTCAGCTTCTTCCAGGCGGTGCAGGTAGGCCTTGAGGTCTTTCTTGTTACCCCAGGCCGTACCGTAGATACGCTGCAACTGCTCATTGCTGGTATCGCCACGCCAATAGGCCCCGGCCACCTTGGTCAGCTTGAAGGCCTTGAGCTTACCGGTGCTGGGCACGTGAGGACCACGGCAAAGATCGATGAAGTCGCCCTGACGATAGAACGACAGGTCTTCCTCTCCCGGAATATCCTCGATGATGCGAACCTTGTACTCCTCGCCCATCTCGTTAAACAGCTTGATCGCTTCGTCCCGGGACATAATGGAACGGGATACCGGCAGATCCTGCTTGGCCAGCTCTTCCATGCGCTTCTCGATACGCGCCATGTCTTCGTTGGTAAACGGGCGCTCATATTTGAAGTCGTAGTAGAAGCCGTTCTCGATTACCGGACCGATGGTGACCTGGGCGCCAGGGAACAGCTCCTGAACCGCCATGGCCATCAGGTGAGCAGTGGAGTGGCGAATAATATCCACGCCTTCTTCATCACGCTCCGTCACAATCGCCAGCTCTGTATCGTTTTCAATCAGGTGGCTGGTATCCACAAGCTTTCCGTTAACCTTTCCGGCCAGGGCCGCTTTGGCCAGGCCCGCGCCAATGTCTGCGGCAACGTCGTGTACGGTTACGGGTTCAGCAAAACTGCGATGACTGCCATCTGGCAGGGTAATGACGGGCATGATGATCTCCTCGTGGTTTCTCAGCGGTGATCTATACCAAAGATCACTTGGTTGCCGGGCTGCGCGACACAAACCGCGAGCCGGATTTGAGGGCGAGTCTAACAGAAAAAAACCCGGCAGCAACGCCGGGTTTTTACGGAGCCGAAGCCAATCAGGCCGGCTGGGGTTGAGCATCCTCCCGCGCCTTGCGCCTGAGCTGTCCGAAAGCGACCAGGCCCAACAGTAACAGTGCCGGGATAAACATCAACTCTTTTGGTGGCCGCTCCAGCTCAATCTGGACTGCATCAATGGTCCAGCCAAACTGGATACCGGCATCTTCCGCAGCACTGCCAAAGTTGACGAAATCCACCACCAGATCACCGCCCTGCTCTGACACTTCCAGGCCTGCACCCGCCAGGCGCTCCTGCGCGGTTTCACCTCCAGGGATCTCAAGCTCGACGTAGGTGGTGACATCACTGCCATCCAGCGCCATGCCTGACACCTTCAGCACCACCTCACCATCAGCAGGCACATCCGCCACGTATTCCATAACGGCGGTCCCCGGCCGTTCTTCGTTCGGCGGATAGATCATGTCCCACCAGAAACCGGGCCGGAACATGGTGAAGGTAATCAGCAACAACAACAGGGTTTCCCACTTCCGGCTCCGGGTGAACCAGAAGCCCTGAGTTGCCGCCGAGAACACCAGCATGGCCGTGACGGCACTGAACACCGTTACCAGCAGATCAAACCAGCCAGTCAGGCCAATCAACAACAGCTGCGTATTGAAGATGAACATGAACGGCAGGATGGCGGTTCGAATATCGTAGGTAAAACCCTGGACACCCGTTCGGATCGGGTCTGCCCCTGAGATTGCGGCCGCCGCGTAGGCGGCCAACCCCACGGGCGGCGTATCATCCGCCAGTATCCCGAAATAGAACACGAACAGGTGCACCGCAATCAGCGGAACGATCAGGCCATTCTGGGCCCCCAGGGTTACGATAACCGGAGCCATCAAGGTGGAAACCACAATGTAGTTGGCGGTTGTCGGCAACCCCATGCCCAGAATCAGACTGATCACAGCGGTGAAGATGAGCATCAGCAGCAGATTCCCTCCAGACAGGAATTCCACGAATTGGGTCATCACCAGGCCGATACCGGTCAGCGTCACTGTACCAACTACGATGCCGGCTGTTGCTGTCGCAACGCCGATACCCACCATGTTCCTGGCGCCGGTCGCCAGCGAATGGAACAAGTCACTGATGCCGCCGGTGAATTCAGACATCAATCCGCCATGCTTGCGGAAAAATGCCTTCAGCGGCCGCTGGGTAATAACGATAAAGATCATGAACAAGGTTGCCCAGAAGGCAGACAGCTGGGGCGAAAAGCGTTCAACCGTCAGACACCAGACCAGCACCACCACCGGCAGCAGATAATAGAGTCCGGTTTTAACGGTGGGGCCTACCTCTGGCAACTCGTTCATTTCTTTGTCGGGATCGTCTTCCTCCAGCTCCGGGAAGCGGGTGGCATAACCTACCAGGCCGACATAAATCATCACCAGAATCGGCCCAAGCACCCAGGGCGCGGCCTCACCCAACACCCCTTTGGTCCAGCCAACCCCGTAATAAACCGCGAAGGTTAGTACGATCAGGCCAATCAGAATGACCACCCAGTTCAGCATGCGCTGGGCCAGGGTTGGACGATTCAGCCGCTCTACCCCTTCCATCTTCAGCTTGCAGGCTTCCAGATGGACGATGTAAATCAGGGCAACATAGGAAATCAGTGCCGGCAGAATGGCGTGCTTGATCACCTCGAGATAGGAAATCCCCACGTACTCGACCATCAGGAAGGCCGCGGCCCCCATGATGGGCGGGGTAAGCTGGCCGTTGGTGGACGCAGCCACTTCAACCGCGCCGGCTTTGGTAGCCGGGAAACCGACCCGTTTCATCAGGGGAATGGTGAAGGTACCGGTGGTCACCACATTGGCGATGGAGGAGCCGGAAATCACCCCACTCAGACCACTGGAAACCACCGCCGCCTTGGCCGGGCCTCCGCGCATATGCCCCAGCATGGCGTAAGCCACCTTGATAAAGTAGTTACCGGCTCCCGCCCGCTCAAGCAAGGCACCGAACAACACAAACAGGAAAACAAAGCTGGTAGATACCCCAAGAGCAACCC
This sequence comes from Marinobacter sp. tcs-11, assembly GCF_002049515.1. Lineage (NCBI taxonomy): Bacteria > Pseudomonadati > Pseudomonadota > Gammaproteobacteria > Pseudomonadales > Marinobacteraceae > Marinobacter > Marinobacter sp. tcs-11. The sequence continues at coordinate 54,002 of NZ_LLYU01000017.1, forward strand.
CGAATACCCCCTCGGTTCCGAGCCATTGGTGGGAAGCCAGCTTGTTCAGGCTCACGCCTTTATGAGAAATCACATCCGGCATGTAAGGGCCGGCCAGTGAATAGGCAATAAAAACCGCCGCAACAACAGTCAGCGGGAGCCCAAGGGCCCTCCGGGTAGCTTCCAGCAGCAATACCAGGCCACCCAACGCCACCCAGAGATCCATGGTGGTTGGTGCCCCCGGCCTCTGCGAAAGAGCATCATAAAAAACATAAAGATAGGAAGCCGCAAACGCAGCAGCCAAAGCCAGTACCCAGTCGTATAGGGGGACCTTGTTGGCATGCACCCCCTTGATCATCGGGAATGCCGAGAAAGCGAGAAACACCGCAAACGCCAGGTGAATTGACCGCGCTTCGGTGGAGTTGAATATTCCGAAATTCAGAATGAACGGCAGGGGTGATGCAATCCAGAGCTGGAACAACGACCAGCACACCGGAACGATGAACAGGATAACCGCTGCAGGCCCGGTCAGCGCCCGGCCTCCGGTTTCGGTCTGCAATACCTGTTCTACCTTGCTGGCATCAACTCCCGCCCCGGTACCGGGGTCATTCTTTGCCATAGAATGTTCCTGTGATGGGAAATAACCTTACTGAATCAACAGAGCGGGCCTCAGCCCGCTCTGTTGATATTCCTGGCCGATCAGTCGATCAGGCCAGCCTCGCGATAGTACTTGGCCGCGCCCGGGTGCAGCGGCGCACTCAGGGCATCAGAGACCATTTCTTCTTTCTTCAGGTTGCCGAAGGCAGGGTGCAGACGCTTGAAGCTGTCGAAGTTCTCGAACACGGCCTTGACCACTTCGTACACGACATCTTCCGGAACGTCAGTTGAGGAAACGAACGTAGCAGCCACACCGAAGGTAGTTACATCTTCGTCGGAACCACGGTACATACCACCCGGAATCACTGCCTTACGGTAGTAGGGGTTTTCCTTGATCAACGCTTCCGTCGCCTTGTTGTCAACGGCAACAATTACACTGTCACAGGACGTGGTGGCTTCCTTGATGGCACCGGAGGGGTGGCCAACGGTGTAGAAGAAAGCGTCAATGTTGCCATCGCACAGCGCCTGGGACTGCTCGGCAGCCTTGATCTCAGCCGCCAGCGAGAACTTATCCATGGTCCAGCCCATTTCATCCATCAGCACTTCTGCTGTGGCGCGTTGGCCAGAACCCGGATTACCCACAGACACGCGCTTGCCTTCCAGGTCTTCAAAGGTCTTGATGCCGGAACCTTTGCTGGCAACCACGGTGAACGGCTCAGGGTGCAGCGAGAAGACCGCACGCAGCTTCTCGTTTTTGCCCGCATCTTCAAACTGGCTGGTGCCATTGTAGGCGTGGTATTGCCAGTCGGACTGGGCAACAGCCAGATCCAGCTCGCCCTGGCGAATGGCGTTCAGGTTGTAAACGGAGCCACCGGTACTCTCAACCGAGCAACGGATACCATGCTCCTTGCGATCCATATTCACCAGGCGACAGATAGCGCCACCCGCCGGATAATAAACGCCGGTAACACCACCGGTACCGATGGTCACGAAGCGCTGTTCCTGCGCGGAAACCGCAGAGGACGCGGCACCCAGGCTCACGGCGGCTGCAACGGCAAAAGCGGACGCTTTGAGTTTCAGTGTCATGTGTGCTCTTCCTTTTCTTGATAGTTATAGTCGATTACCCGCACGGGTATACGGGCAAACATCCGGTTCGTTCTAGAACATAGAACACTTCTGGCCATAAATAAAGGAAGGATTAGCACGCTAACCAGCTGACCTATCAACAAAAAAGCCCGCACAGGCGGGCTTTTTTGCTGGTTCAGGGCGATTTTCAGGACTTCGCAGCCCGTGCTTTCGCCAGCATCTTGTCCGGGCGAAGCAGGAATCTCGCCAGGGCCGGCAGCAGCCAGATTGCCCCTACCATGTTCCACAGGAACATGAAGAACAGCAGGAAGCCCATGTCCGCCTGGAACTTTATCGGAGAGAATATCCAGGTCACAACACCAAGACCCAGAGTCACACCGGTAAAGATAACCGCCTTACCGGTGGAGCGCAGGGTTTCATAGTACGCCTCCTGCAGCGTCTTGCCCTCCAGCAGGAACTTTTCAAGTTTGCTGTAGATATAGATACCGTAGTCCACACCGATACCCACACCCAACGCAATCACCGGCAGCGTGGCCACCTTGATGCCGATACCGGACACCGCCATGATCGCCTCACACAGGATGGAGGTCAGGCCCAGCGGAATCACAATACAGGCCACAGCCCTGATGGAGCGGAAGGTCAGGAAGCAGAGCAAACTCACTACGCCATACACCAGCAGCAACATCATGTCCTTGGCGTTCGAGATCACCTCGTTAGTCGCCGCTTCGATACCGGCGTTACCAGCTGCCAGCAGGAAGGTATGCTCCTCGTTGCTGTTGGCATCGGCGAACTGTTCGACCCGCTCGACTACCGTTTCCAGAGTTTCCGCCTTGTGATCTTCCAGGAACACCAGAACCGGCGTGAGGCTGCAGTTGGTATTAATCAAACCTGCCGGCGCGTCACGAATGGAGGCATTGATGATGGTCTGGTTGCGGGAAATCTCGTACCACTTCCAGTTACCCTCGTTCAGAGCCTTGGTAACCAGCTTGGAGACATCAGCCAGGGAGGCGGAGCTCTGCACACCCGGAGTGTTCTGCAGCTCCCACTGCAGACTGTCCATGGCCCGGAGTACGTTGTACTGGGTACATTGTTCTTCCGGGGTCTTCACCATCACCACAAGCACGTCTGCACTGGTGGAATAATTGTTGATGATGTAGGCGTTATCCTTGTTATAGCGGGAATCCGGGCGCAATTCGGGCGCACCCTGGTCCAGGTCACCCACTTTCAGGTCCTGCTTGTAGTACATGCCCAGCCCCAGGCCGATCACCGCGATCAGCAGGGAAATCGGCGCAACCCCCGGATGGGAGAAGTAGGACATGACCCGCCACTTGCGGTCCTGCTTTTCACCATGATTCTGAACATGCTGAACACCGCCTTTGGAGATGCCGATGTAAGACATGATCAGAACGTGCAGCACCAGGTTGGTAATGATGACGAACGCCACACCCAGACCGGCCGCCACAGCCAGATCACGAATAACGTCGATTTCGATAAACACCAGCGTGAGGAAGCCGACAGCGTCAGAAATCAACGCCAGCATGCCCGGAATATAAAGAGCCCGGAACGCCAGACGAGCTGAGGTGACGGCATCGAAACCCTTGGCCGACTCAACCGCCATGGCATTAACGATCTGAACCCCATGACTGATACCGATCGCGAACACCAGAAACGGCACCAGTACCGAGTATGGATCCAGGCCATAGCCCAGCAGCCGCAGGGCCCCCAACTGCCAGAACACGGCAATGATTGAGGTAAAGATCGGCACCAGGGTTCCGGCGATGCAGCGGGAATACCAGAACAGCAGCAGCGTGGTCAGCAGAATGGTAATGCCGGCAAACCAGGCAATGGAGCCGATACCTTCAATCAGGTCACCGACTTTCTTGGCGAAACCAACAATGTGAATATTGACGTTCGGATTCTGTGCTTCGTACTTCTCCCGGATCTTCTCTTCCAGCTCACGGGAGAATGCTGCGTAATCCAGAGCCTCACCAGTTTCCGGATTTTTCTCATACAGGGGAGCATACACAATCGTGGACTTGAAGTTGTCTGATATCAGACGGCCCACTTCGTTCGAACGCAATACGTTCTGGCGCAACTGCTCCAGGCTCTCCCGGGAGCCATCGTAGCCATCCGGAATAACCGTACCGCCCTGGAAGCCCTGCTCGGTAACCTCTACCCAGCGAACGTTCGATGTCCACAAGGTTTTCAGGCCGGAACGGTCCACCCCATTCAGATAGAACACCTCATCGGTGATCTGCTTGAGGGTTTCCATGTATTCGGCAGTAAAGATGTCGCCTTCTTCCACGGCAACCGCAATCCGGACAAAGTTACCCAGGTTGTCCAGGTCGTCCCGGTGATCCAGCATATTGACGATGTACGGATGTTCCAGCGGAATCATCCGCTCAAAACTGGCATCCGGCTGAATTTTGATGGCGTTGTAGCCAAGAAACAGCGTCAGCACAAAAAAGGCGACCAGGATCAGCGCCCGGTTGTTGAAAAGTAAACGCTCAAGGAACGGTTCCGCCTTGGGCGTTGTCAGGTAATGTTCACCCCTGTCATGCATCGGGTCAGACATTAAAAAACCCCTCTATCCATTAATCCGTTGATGCCACACCAGGGCGTTAATTCAGGTTCCGGCCGCGAGCGTCGGTAATCTCAACACCGCCTTCGCCGACCAGCAATAGATTGGTTCCCGGCAATGGAACCACACCCATGACACCTTCCCGGTCATTGCGGAAGTAGGGGCGGAAGCTTTCACCATTGTTGGTGCTCATCAGCACTGCGCCGCCATTTCCCACCAGGGTAATGCGTCCATCCTCGGCCACCGCCGCGTTATTCAGGGTGGCGCCGCCCTCATTGGGCACCATGGTCCAGCTACGGCCAAGATCGGTCGACAGCAGAGTGTTGCCCCGCAAGCCGAACGCCAGCACCTCGTTCACCCGTCCGGTTCCGGTGACGCCAAACAGGGAGCCATCGTATGGGCTTTCCCGCTTCTCCCAGGATTCGCCGCCGTCAACAGAAACGTGAATCTGACCAGCTTCACCGACCACCACCAGCGCACCACCCGCTACCTCGGCGATGCTGTTGTAGTGGAAGTTGGTTGGGTTATCGAGTTTCGGCGCCCAGTCTTCCCAGGTCTGCCCACCATCCTGGGTTCGCAGAATCATGCCATAGGCACCCACCACAAAACCGTGGTTCTCGTCTTCGAACCAGACATCAAGGAACGGGTTAACCGGCCCGATTTCCATATCTGCCTGGGTGTTTTCGAGGGCGAAGAACAGATCGTCAAGCGCCCACTCCAGGTCAGCCTTCTCTTCTTCCGGAGCCTGTTCAATGCGCTCTTCCAGCTCAGCAATCTGGTCTTCCTTGCTGGCAATCACCAGCTCGGCGGCCTGAATACCATCGAGCTGCAGCTCCCAGGTCTCCCCGGAATCGCTGGAATGCAGCACAACACCGCTGTGGCCAACCACCCAGCCATGCTGCTCGGTGCCAAAATCAACGGCGGTCAACGTGACCGCCACCGGCACCTCGGCCTGCGTCCACGACTGGCCCTGATCGTCGGAATAGATTACGTGCCCACGCTCACCCACTGACACGATTCGATCGCCTGCGCGGGTTGCGTCGGTCAGTAGTGACTGGGGAGCCAGTTCTGTTGGCCTCGCCGGTGTCTCGATAATATCCGCGAGTGCAAATGCCGCTGGAGCTGCCAGTGCCATAGAGAGGCCAAGGCAGGCAGTTCCCAGTGTCTCGCACATGAACCTTTTAGCCATTCAGATTGCCTTTACGTTGGTTAAATCCTGATGCGCCTGCTGCACGACTGGCAGCAGCCTTCGCAAACAAACCGGCAGCCCCCTGGGCCGCCGGTCGACATCCTGCTTGTGGCCTCGGGCGCCGGATCAAACCGGCGCCGAAGCCTCAGCGTACGCTTCGCCTGCGCAAAGAAGCTGGCGAGAAGTACCGTGTGTTTGGTACATCATTGGTAAATACACGGGTATTCGGCTCTTCGGTATCCAGACCCAACACGTGATATCGACGGGCCTGGAGATCGTGATACACATCAAGCACCGTCCAAACTCCCGGCAACTCGTAGTAGTTCTTGGGAATACCCATGGTCACACGCCAGAGATTGCCGCGACCGTCATACTGGTCGAGCAATACGGTGTTCCAGCTGTCTTCATCCACATAGAAGCGACGCTTACCATAGATGTGACGCTCACCTTCCTTGAGGGTCGCTTCGACCACGTGCACGCGGTGCAGCTCCCAGCGGGTCAGATCAGGATTGAGGTGGGACATACCCAGAATTTCAGAGTAAGGCGTTCCCTTCTCACCGATTCGGTAATTGTTGTAGGGAATGTAGATTTCCCGAACACCTTCGTAATCCCAGTTATAGCGGTCCATGGCACCATTGAAGATATCGGTGTCATCAGCGGTACGCAGGTTATCAGAGGCCGCAATCGGTGAGTCGTAGCCCAGGTTCGGAGCACGGCGGACACGACGTTGACCAGCGTTATAGCCCCAGCCATTGCGCGGATTGATGATCTGGTTCAGGGTTTCGTGAATCAGAATGGCGCCACCGGCAAGACGGGGTGGCGACTGAGTGAACGACAGATAGTAGAAGATCACGTTGTCCAGATCTTCTTCACCACCCTCAGGGTTGTAGAAGTTGAAGAACGCTTCCTGCTGAGAGGTCACCAGGCTGTAGTCGCCGTTGGTCTGAACCGCCACCTCACTGGAGCGCCGGGTGACAGACACACCGCGCCAACGGGTCAGGTGGTTCCAGATTACCTGCCAGGCCTTTTCTTCGTTATTGCCGTGAAGAATCGGGAAAGGATAGCCACCAAAGGCACCCTCAATACCCTCTGCCTCACCCACAATCTCGGCATTCACCGCGTTCTTACGGGTGTTTTCAGCCACCCATTCGGGCACCGCGTGGGTGCGCCGGGACTGATACACGGGTATGCGGAAGGTGGTCGGGTAGGTTTCCAGCATCGCCCGGACGCCATCGGTCAGATACTCGCTGTACTGATCCATGTTGGAGGCTGTTATGGTAAACAGCACTTCGTCGTCGGGGAATGGATTGATATGGTGCTGCCCGCTGCCTTCGTATCCAGCCGGCGGCTCCGTCAGGCCGCCATCCCACGCCGGAATGGTGCCGGCATCGTTACCGGCCTTGGGTGAACCGAACGGGGTGAGATCCTGGCCAAGGCGCGCTGCCTCGGATGAAGACACTGCCGCCTGAAGTGGCGAAGCAGCAAAGGACAGAGCCAGCAACCCGCCAAACAAAACGTTTTTGTTGTATCTCATTGTGCAACCTTAAATCCGTCTGGAAGCCTCTGTGGGCCTTTTTGTTATCGTCTGATGCAATCGCAGACTTTCTGACAGATTAGCCGATCCGGCAACATTGTCTATCGACCGAAAGTGCGATTTTGTATCCGGCTGTGACGACGGCTTTACAATCACAGCCAGACAAAGGGCCCCACGGCATCAGTCGCGGGGCCAGGCTCCGGCGTCAGTCTGCCAGGCTCTTGTGTACTACTTCATACACGTCTCGGGACAACTCGGCTTTATCGCGAATCCGCTCCAGTGCCGATTTCATCTGTTTGCTATACCCGGGAGCGAACTTCCGCCAACGGGTCAGCGGTGCCACCAGTCGCGCCGCAATCTGAGGATTGCTGTCATCCAGTCGGCATACCTGCTCGGCAAGGAATTCATACCCGCTGCCGTCAGGATTGTGGAATGCCGCCAGGTTCTGGGCCGCAAAGGCACCCACGACAGAGCGCACCTTGTTCGGATTCTTCCAGTCAAACGCCGGGTGGTCGAGCAACTGCCGTATCTGCGGCAGTTGACCTGCACGATCGCTGGAGGCCTGCACCGAGAACCACAGCTCCACCACTTGCGGGTCGTCACTGAATCGCTTGTAAAAGGCTTCCAGAGCCTGTGTACGATCTTCCGCGAAATCAGAATTCACCAACGCTCGCAGTGCGCCGAGCCGATCCGTCATGTTATCAGCGCCCCGGAACTGCTCTTTGGCCAGCGCCAGCGCTTCCTGATCACCAATATGCAGCAACCAGCCCAGCGCGGTGTTACGGAGACTGCGGCGGGCAATGGCCTCAGGCGTCAGCTGGTAATCGCCCTGCCCGGCGTTGCGCCGATAACAGGCCATGAGTTCATCCCGAAGGCCTTCAGCCAAATAACCAAGCACCTTTTCACGGGCCTGGTGAATGGCAGCAACATCAGCCTGCTCCGCCAGCTCAATGAGATAGGCCTCTGACGGCAACTGCAGCATCTTTGCCATCAGAGCCTGATCCAGCTCGCTGTCCTGCAGCAACGACCGATAAGCATCCACCAGGCGCGGCTCCACCCCGGCAGACTCCGGAGCCCCCACCAGAGACTGAATAACGTCCACGGCCAGGCGCTGACCTGCGTCCCAGCGGTTAAAACCGTCCGGATCATGGCTCATCAGGAACAGTAGTTGCTCCCGCGTCCAGGGGTAGTGCACCCGCACGGGGGCAGAAAAATCTCTCAGCAGGGATGGCACCGGGCGCTCCGACAGGCCCTCAAACTCAAAGCAGTGTTCCTCCTGGCTCAGCTCCAGCACCCGCTCCAGAGGCGCTTCGCCACTCTCACCACTCAGCTTCAGGGGCAGAGGCTGCCCGTCGGCGCCCAGAAGGCCGAGCGCAAATGGAATATGCTGCGGCTTCTTGCCGGTCTGGCCTGGCGTGTCAGGAATACTCTGGCGCACGGTAAGCCGATAGATACCGCTCGACTCGTCGTACTCATCAGACACCGAAACCACCGGCGTGCCGGCCTGCTCATACCATAGCCGGAACTGGCCCAGGTCCCGCCCGGAGGCGTCTTCCATAGCGCGAACAAAATCATCGGTGGTGACCGCCTGCCCGTCATGGCGCTGGAAGTACAGATCGCTGCCCTTACGGAACATCTCGTCACCAAGGAGGTTGTGGATCATCCGAACCACTTCGGCACCCTTTTCGTAGATGGTCAGGGTATAGAAGTTGGAGATCTCCATGTAAGACGCCGGGCGCACCGGGTGGGCCATGGGGCCGGCATCCTCAGCAAACTGTGCTGTGCGCAGCAGGGTGGCATCCTCTATTCGTTTCACAGTCGGCGATCCCATATCGGCAGAGAACTGGGAATCCCGGAACACCGTAAAACCCTCTTTCAGGCTCAGCTGAAACCAGTCGCGGCAGGTTACCCGGTTGCCGGACCAGTTATGGAAGTATTCGTGGGCGACGATGGCCTCGATGCGCTGGAAGGCGGCGTCCGTAGCAGTCTCCTGACTGGCCAGGACACAGGAAGAGTTGAAAATATTCAGCCCTTTGTTCTCCATGGCGCCCATGTTGAAGTCGTCCACCGCCACGATCATGAAGATATCCAGGTCATACTCCCGCCCATAGACCTCTTCGTCCCAGCGCATGGAACGCTTGAGGGCATCCATCGCGAAATCACACTTCTTCGCGTTGCGGGGCTCGACATACATCCGCAGATCAATGTTGCGGCCGGAACAGGTGGTGAAGGTATCTTTTTTCTCCACCAGGTCTCCGGCTACCAGGGCAAAGAGGTAAGCCGGCTTGGGAAACGGATCTTCCCAGGTGACAAAATGGCGACCATTTTCCAGCTCGCCCTTATCCACCGGGTTACCATTGGAGAGCAGCACGGGATAGGCGCTTTTGTCTGCCTCGATACGGGTACGGAAGCGCGCCATGACATCCGGCCGGTCCGGATAGAAGGTAATGCAGCGAAATCCTTCCGCCTCGCACTGAGTGCAGAACATACCGGAGGACTTGTACAAACCTTCCAGCCGGGTGTTGTTCTGGGGCTCGATCCAGGTCACGACCTGCAGTTCAAATTGTTCGGGCACCGACGGCACAATCAGCGCATCGCCACAGTCTTCGAACTCATCGGAGCCGAGCGGTGAGCCATTCAGGGCAACCGATTCCAGTTTCAGACTATCGCCGTGCAGAAACAGAGGGGCAGCGCTCTCCGCGGAATCCGGGTTGCGGCGCACAGTCAGGGTACTGTGCACACGGGCGCCGTCTTCAAATAATTCAAAACGCAGATCCACCTGATCAACCAGATACGCAGGAACCTTGTATTCACTCAGGTAAATGGTTTGTGGCTGGTTGGTTCGCATTCATACTCTCCAGAGAAAAGACATGGCGGATTCAGTCAAGAACCCGGAACCGGACTTCATAGCCGGTAAATTTGCGGATATTGATTACACCGGTGTCGAGCATCAGATACTGGCCTTTGATACCTTCCAGCAAGCCCTCCATTTCCGGCGTTTTGTCCAGATTATGGGTTTTCACCTTGGCCGGCCATACCTGAACCGGATAACCCAGCCCAAGTGTGGCTTCGTCCACAATTCGTATGCTGTCCTCACCATGCTGCGCCCGCAATTGCGCCAGGTCGTCTGCGATCAAGTCCAACAGCCGCTCACGCTCTTGCACCAGATCCAGCTCCGGCACATCACCCTTTAGCATGGCTCGCCAGTTGGTGCGGTCAGCCACGTGGTTCTTGCACGCTACTTCTACCAGACCAGACAGGTAACGGCTGGCGACCCGCAGCATCGGTATCGCCGTTACCGCCCCCTGATCAATCCAGCGGGTCGGTACCTGGGTGGCCCGGGTTATACCCACTTTCAAGCCGCTGGAATTGGCCAGATACACGACATGTTCAACCATGCAGTTGGCCTCGCCCCACTCCGGCTCCCGGCAGGTACCCAGGTGATAGTGGCATTTTTCCGGGCTCATGATGCAGCTGTCGCAGGCGGCCAGCTTTCGGAAACACGGATAGCAGTAGCCCTGATTGAAACTCTTTTTGGTGGTGCGATCGCAATGAATACAGCGAATCACGCCATCAAAATTCAGCCGCACCTTATGACCAATAAGGTCATTCAGGGTAATGCGTTTGTCGCCCACGGCCAGGTTATAGGCCACCGGGTCGCCGGCCTCGGCCGGCATCTTACGAAGCCGACCGGTTACATCAATGGATTCGCTCAAACCTTGACCTCAACAAACTGATCGGGGTCCACATCGTTGTTGCCCTGGCGATCCTTGCGGAACTGCACAGACGGATCGCAAGCGGTACCGGCTTTCTCGCCACGGTCCAGGTATCCCACTCGCTGTTCTTCCGGGATGTTGTGCTTTTCTTCATAATAAATCACCGCTTCCAGGCTGATAGCGCGCTGCTCACGGGTCAGCGCGCGACCATCTGGCCATTTACCAAGCTCAATGGCCCGTTTCAGGTTGCGGTAAACCGTCGGGTCCAGCCGCTCAATCAGTTCTTCGTATGTCATTCCCGCCTCCTGAACGTTTCTTCATATAAAAAAATGCCAAGACCGTTTGACAATTAAAAATGATAACGATTATCATTAATTCACCAAATGACAACGGTCGTATCATTTGGTCTCTCTCATCAGGAGCTAAAAGCTCTTTTAACAGCCTCACCTTTTGGTGGGGCTTTTTTTTTGTTTCAGCCTCGGTATCGACGAGGAGGCATGATCGCCGCCATCGCCAACCCGGCCAGAAAGCCGCCCAGGTGTGCCTCATTGGCCATGCGACCCACGCCAATCATCTCCGGCACTGGCGTAAAGCCAATGATCATCCACACCAGCGCAAAGGTCACGAGTGCCGGCGGGAATTGGAAACGCGGCAGTCTTCGCTGGCTCAACCAGCAATAACCGAGGATGCCGTACACCACCCCCGAGAGCCCGCCGAACAGCGGGCCGGACACCAGATACTGTAGAAGATTGGACGCCAGACTGGTGGCCAGAAACAGTCCTACCAGCCGTGCCCGGCCGTCCATCCATTCGATCTGACTGCCCAGGAACCAGAGCATCACCGAGTTGAAGATGATATGGGTCCAGCTGAAATGCAGGAAATCCGGCGTCAGCAGCCTCCAGACCTGGCCTCCCGAAAGGGTCATAGAGAGCGCTTCCAGGCGCCCGGCCAGTGTGCTGAAGGTATCCCAACTGAACGGCCGGGGGTCGACAATCATCATAGCGGCGGCAAAATTGCTCTGCCCCATGCCGGTCAGCCATACCATCACCACGGCAACCACGATGACGCCAATGACAAAAGGAGCATGGCGGGGCGCCGGCTGCCAGCGGCCGCCAGGAGTGATCGGGGAAGACGACGGACTATCCAAAACTACCTCTCTGGTGTTAGCGGGCGACACTATCTTCGCTGGTCGGGTAATCGGGCTGCTCCGGCCGGTCAACATCAACCCAGACAAATTTGTCCGAAGAGAGCACTTTTTCCCCATCAAACCGATAGGCCACCAATTTGCCATACTTCACGGCGCTGAAATCAATACACGCCACATTGTGCTTGAGCGGAGCAGGGGCACCCTCCATCCAGTAATGCCCGACAAACACCGGCGGTGCGTCCAGTGGATAGGTAATCAGCTGCTTGCGCTCCTCCTCGCGCAAAGTCCTGCTGGCCACCTCCGGCGGCAGCGGGTCCGGCTGGAACACCACATCTGCATAGGTTTGCGGGTCGTCTGCCCAGAACTTGGTACGGAAGAACTGCCGGACGTAGCCATCCCGGCCCGTAATGGACATCCCTTCCGGCAGGCGCAGGTCAGTTCCGCGCAACAGGGTATCCATCACCTGCCCGGCAAAGGATTCGATGGCCGCCGAGGCGTGCAGGAAATCCTCGTCGATACAGGCGCCGCCCTGGCTCTGGCGGAACTGATCAATCAGGGTCTGATCCCAGCAGGCATGCACCACGCGGAAGCCATCCTCATCAATGAACAGCGGAATGCTATAAAACCACTCCAGAAATTCGTTCCATTCATGTGGATACGCATCAAACTGCTCAAGGGTTTCCTTGATCAGCCGATCGTGGCGGGCATTGTGTTCCCTCAGAAATTTCTTGCCGCTGCCTGGCCGTGCCCGGGTGCAGTAACCCAGTGCGTTGTACTCGTGGTTGCCCATGACAATTCGGGCAAAGCCGTGTTCCACCATGTCACGCACCAGGTGCAACGCTTCCCGGATTCTCGGCCCACGATCAATAATATCGCCGATAAAAATGGCCTGTCGGCTGGGGTGCTGGTAAATGCCGTTCCGCTTCCGATACCCCATCTGCTCCAGCAATCGCTCCAGGGTATGGGCGCAGCCGTGGATGTCACCAATAACGTCGTAGCCGCGATGTGCGGTTGTCTTGATTGCCGCCATGATCAACTCGCTGCTATTTCGCTTGCCCAGCCCAGCTTGTCCCGGCAGGTCGCGTAAAAATTGTGATCGGTGGGATGAATCATACGGATCTTGAATGGTTTTTTGGTGATTCTGATGATATCCCCCGGGGCACAGGCAATGTTCATCTGACCATCGAAGCTGACCTGTGGATAGGTCTCATTGGTTTCGCCGATCACCAGTTTGATCTCGCTTTTACCATCCACCACGATCGGCCGACTGCTCAGGGTGTGGGGGAACATGGGCACCAGCACCACCGCATCCAGCTTCGGATGCATAATCGGGCCACCAGCCGACAGGGAGTAGGCTGTAGAGCCGGTCGGCGTCGCCACAATCAAACCATCTGAACGCTGGCTGTAGACGAAATGACCGTCGATAAACAGATCAAAGCCAATCATGCGCGTGGATTTGCCCGGATGCAGAACCACATCGTTGAGTGCCGAGCCATACCCCAATGGCTGGCCATTGCGCTCAACGTGACCATCCAGCAAAAACCGGGACTCTTCGATGTAATCGCCCTCAAGAACCCGGGCCAGGCGCTCTTCAAGATCTGACGGCGAGATATCGGTCAGAAACCCCAGTCGGCCGCGGTTCACGCCAAGAATCGGAATCTTGGACTTGGCCAACTCCCTGGCGGCGCCCAGCAGGCTACCATCGCCCCCGACCACGATCACCAGATCACAGATCTCACCCAGGAGCTTCTTGCTGGCCACCTGCAGACCATGGCCCGGAATCATGGTGGAAGTGTCTTCCTCGATGATCACATGGTAATTGTTGGCGGTAAGGTACTGCTTGAGCTGCCGTAAAGATTCCACCACCTTGACGCTACCCATGCGCCCGACGATGCCGATATTCCTGAACTGGTCCATGAAGTGTCCCGTGGTCTCTGAATGAAACAGGAAACAGTTTAACGAAACTCGGGCCGATTCTGAAAAAAGATACCGATCAGGCCTTGTGCTGGTCGCAGCGATCGTCCTGTCCGGGCTCGAATTCGGCAGGCTGGGTCACGCGCATGATGGGCTCGCCACAGGCTTTGCCTTCGTCATCAACATGTTTGCATACGGGGTGTTCATAGTGGGCAAGCCATTCCCGATAGGCTGGCTCATTCATGCCACAGCGCTCTGCGGCATAGGCCAGTGGGTTCCCGAAGTAAGTGTCGATGTCTTCGTAGGGCAAAGTAATATGCCCGACACCGGGGTGGTAGGCCACCAGGAATACCGCCTGGGTGCGCAGCTGCTCCAGCAGGGAATCTTCCGGAGGCTGGCGATGGCGGAGTTCATGGTTCTCCTGCTCCAGCGCCACAATCTTGTCGTCGCGCAATTCCAGCTCCCGCTGTTTGCGCTCCAACTGTTCCCGCAACAACACCGTCTCGGCATTGGCGTTAGCATCTTCCCTGCCCTGTTCGGCACTGCCCTCCGCCATTTTCTCCTGCATGGTGAGGTATTGCTCATTGCGCTGGGACAGGCGTTTTTTCAACTGTTCGTTGGTCAGTTTCAGGCGCTCGTATCGCTGTTCCAGGTCCGCCAGCTCACTGCGCAGCCCCTGCATTTCATTGCGATGCTCACGCTGAAGGTCAGCCAGTGAATCCCGATGGACGCTCTGGAGCGTCTTGATTCTGAGCCGTTGCTCGCGGAGGACCTGAGCCAGACGCGCGCGGTCACGGCTACCATCGTCACTATTCGATTGCGGGGTCGGGGCAGTGAGTACCGGGATATTCTCTTCTTCGGGCTCGATCTTCTGAAAACGGAGAGTATTGGCGTCAACCGCCTTGCGAATGGCCTGAAAATGGTTGTTTCCGGGGGTCATGTCCGGGTCCCAGAGTTCATTGGCAAACTCCGGATCCGGACACTGACTACGACACACCAGCCTGATAGGGCCGCCCCCCATGTTGGGGCCTTTCGCGCCCTGCTCTGCCAGCGCTTCAATGGGGACATTCCAGTGGCTGTCTGCGCGCCCCTCCTCATCAAACCAGATGCGGAAGAACACCAGAGAACGCACATTCAGATCGGTGCTGAGATTGACGAGAACCGCCCGGACATCAGTCTCGGCCAGGTCTGACAGACCAACATAGCCATCCAGGAAAGCGCCAAATTCCGACAGTCTCATCTGCCGGGCAACCTGGCTACCGTCCATAAAAAATACCGCCGAATAACCTTCAGCGGCCTGGCTGGCATTTACCATCAACCTTCTCCGTGCCCCGGGAATCTCAGTTCCGGACGCTCGCCAGCGCCCTTTGGTTCCAATTCAAACACTTTCCGACATAGTCTAGCCAGACAAGTGCCGAAGCACAGAGAAAAACTGCAACGATTTGTGATCAAATCTCCGCAGCGAGCCGGCTACCCTGGTTAATGGCCCGCTTGGCATCCAGCTCCGCCGCCACATCGGCGCCACCAATCAGGTGTACCGGAATGCCCGCTGCCTCAACACCGGCCTGCAGTTCGCGAAGCGGCTCCTGACCCGCACACACAATGATGGTATCCACCGGCAGGATCTTGTCCTCACCCTGCTCTGCGCCTTTCGGCGTAACCGTGATATGCAGACCTTCATCGTCGATCTTGCGATAAGTCACCCCCGGCACCATCTGAACATGGCGATTCTTCAGCGAGGTTCTGTGAATCCAGCCTGTGGTCTTGCCCAGATTCTTGCCCACTTTGGAGGCCTTACGCTGCAGCAGATAGACCTCGCGAGCCGGTGCCGGCACTTCCGCCGTAACGCCCTGGATACCGCCGCGATGCTCTACCGACAGGTCCACGCCCCACTCCTTCATGAAGTGTTCGGTATTCAGAGAGGGAGAATCGCCCTTGTGGACAATAAACTCGGACACATCAAAACCGATACCACCGGCACCGATCACCGCCACTCGCTGGCCCACCGGCTTGCGCTCCAACAGGGCGTCGAGGTAACCGATAACGTTCGGGCGATCAATGCCCTCGATATCCGGAGTGCGGGGTTCCACACCAGTAGCCAGAACCACTTCATCGAAACCACCCGCTTTGAGTTCCTCGGCGGAAACCCGGGTATTCAGACGTACATCGACCCCGGTCTTGTCGAGCATTTTCCGGAAATAACGCAGGGTTTCGTAGAATTCCTCCTTGCCCGGAATACGCTTGGCCACGTTGAACTGGCCACCGACTTCGCTGCCGGCATCAAACAGGGTCACTTTGTGACCACGCTCCGCGGCCACGGTGGAAAACGCCAGGCCCGCAGGGCCGGCACCGACTACCGCGATGGACTTGGGCTGCGCCGCTTTAACGTAAGCCAGCTCGGTTTCATGGCAGGCCCGCGGGTTGACCAGGCAGGAGGTCAGCTTGCCGCTGAAGGTATGATCCAGACAAGCCTGGTTACAGCCGATGCAGGTGTTGATCTCGTCGGCACGATCCTGCTCCGCCTTCAGCACCAGCTCAGCATCGGCCAGGAACGGCCGGGCCATGGAGACCATGTCGGCATCGCCGTCCGCCAGGACTTTCTCGGCGACATCCGGCATGTTAATCCGGTTGGTGGTCACCAGGGGAATGCTGACCTCGCCCTTCAGGCGCGCTGTTACCTTGGTAAATGCGGCCCGGGGCACCGAGGTGGCAATGGTCGGAACACGGGCTTCGTGCCAACCGATACCGGTGTTGATAATGGTGGCTCCGGCTTTCTCGATTTCCTTGGCCAGGTGAACCACTTCTTCCCAGGTGCTGCCGTCTTCAATCAGGTCCAGCATGGACAACCGGTAGACGATAATAAAGTTCTCACCCACCCGCTCACGGACCCGGCGCACAATCTCCAGCGGCAGACGGATACGGTTCTCGTAGCTGCCGCCCCACTGGTCGGTGCGGTGGTTGGTGTGAGCGACGATAAACTGGTTGATGAAGTAACCTTCAGAACCCATGATCTCGACGCCGTCATAGCCGGCCCGCTGCGCGAGAGCGGCGCAATTCACGTAATCGTCGATCTGCTTCTGGATACCGGCTTCGTCCAGCTCCCTGGGTTTGAAAGGGTTGATGGGCGCCTGAATAGCAGAGGGCGCCACCAGCTCCGGAGAGTAGGCGTAGCGGCCAGCATGCAGAATCTGCATACAGATCTTGCCACCTTCGTCGTGAACCGCCTTGGTGATGACCTTGTGCTTGTCGGACTCTTCCTCGGTATTCATCTTGGCCGCATGCTGGAATACCGCACCTTCCGTATTCGGGCCTATACCACCAGTCACGATAAGACCAACGCCTCCACGGGCGCGCTCAGCGTAGAAAGCAGCCAGGCGCTCAAAACCGTTTTTCACTTCCTCAAGACCGGTGTGCATGGACCCCATCAGGGTACGGTTGCGTAACGTGGTAAAGCCCAGATCAAGAGGCTTCAGAAGATTCGGGTATTTGCTCTCGCCGGAAGCAGTGGTCATGAAATTCTCCTCATCTGATCAGGTATCGGGACATCCGCCCATTTGTTATGGGCATAACACTACCGACCCTGCTCTGCGCCAACAATATCAAAAAATAACATTTGATTATCCCTGAACAACATCAATAATAGGCCCATGATCAAATCCCGAACGCCGGCCCGGAATGCTCTGGGCGATATCAGCCTGCTCTATGTCTCCGTGCTACTGCGGGCCGTTGCTGCCGAAGGTGGAGATGCGGAACAGCTGAAAGCACGGTTCCATCTGAGCGCTCCGGAACAGGCGGCTGTCGATGCCCGTATCAGCATCCCCAGATTCATGCGACTGGGCCACGCCGCTATCAATGCCACGGGGAATACGGCGCTGGGGCTGCGCATGGGGGCGCTGTCACGCCCGGTCGACGCCGGCATGGCGGGGCTCGCCGCCGAAACCGCCGGGACAGTCGCCGGGGCACTTGAATTGCTGGTGCGATATTCACTCCTCACCAGTCATAATTCCCGCGGGGCTCCCAGCTTTCAGCGCGCAATGAAAACCGTGAGCTTCTATTCCATTCGCCCCTACAACCAATACAACTATTTTGTCGTGGATTCTGTGCTGGCCGCCTGGACCCAACTGATTCGACACATGACCGGCCGCTACGATGTACTGGAGCGTGTCCGGATTGAGTACCCATCCATTGGTCAGGACGACCTGTTCGAGAGCTGGTTCCGATGCCCCGTGGAATTCGGGGCTCCGGCAAACGATATCCGGATCAAGGACACAATCTGGGAGCTGGTACCGGCGCAGGCGCAGAGAGGCATGAATGAGAAACTGGTGAGCCTGTGCGAACAGGAACTGCAGCGAATCCAGCGAGGGTGGAGAATTACCGATCGCGCCCGCCATCACATGGCGCCATTACTGGTGGGTGGCAAGGTGTCGGTGGACGTTCTGGCCGCAAAAATGGGCCTGACGCCCTGGACACTGCAACGACAGCTGGCCGAAGAAGGCAGTGGATTCCGGCAATTACTGGACACTACCCGCCAACAACTGGCCTGGGATTACTTGAAGGAAACCGACAGCTCGCTGGCAGAAATTGCCTGGCTGCTCGGCTTTGCCAACCCTCCGGCATTTCACAAGGCATACCAGCGATGGCATGGCATCAGCCCGGGCGAACATCGAAAGATTCTGAGGATCAAGAAAAACTGAGAAGATTTCAGGGGAGGTAAAAAATGGCGGAGCGGACGGGACTCGAACCCGCGACCCCCGGCGTGACAGGCCGGTATTC
>NZ_LLYU01000018.1:0-66196 GCF_002049515.1 Marinobacter sp. tcs-11
CTTCCAGAGTTTTATGATCCAGTTTACGACCGTCAGTATGGCGCATGAGTAGGCAACTCCGATAAGGTCGGTTGAACAATGCCTACATTATAAATGATGTCCGCTTACTTTTGTACTTCTTAGTAATTTCTTGGCTGGCTCTGCATAGCATTCATTTGATTTCATCTAAAGTAGATGTTGCCCCAATTATAATTTTAATAGTGAAGTTATGTGCGATTTTTATGATTCTTCGCGTTGTTTCGTTCCTAATAAATATTGGTAGTTCTTCAAGTAGATATATGTAGGATAGATGATTTAAAACCCGGTTTTGCTTTATTGCATTTAGCGAAATTGTCATGATGTGACATTTGTAGTAAATTATACTTATGATTTTTATCTTTTAATAAAGCTTTTGCTATAAGGTAAAGATTTAAAAGAATATTTTTAAAATTAACGCGAGTTTTTAGAGAACTCTTCGGCACTTGGGTGTTTGTCAGATTGTGTAATGATATCTGAAATATCAACCAAGAGACTGAAGACGTGATTAAAAATGCACTTTTAAAAATAAAGCAGAAATACAAAGCCGTGATCATACTGAAAGCAGTGTTGTGGGGAACCATCATTGCAACACTGTTCGCCTTTATTCCTGGTTCCCAGGATACTGAGGCATGGTCATCTTTTGATCCGGTCTTTGCCACTGTGGCAACAATATTGAGAGGAAAGGTGGGAGTCGCTTTGGTTGTATCAGCGTCAGGTTGCTGGATTGCTGACCAGATCAAAACCTTCCTTTCGGTCCTCTGACCGGAGGGCCTCGAAATCCTGGAGTGCTTGCTCAAAAGCTTGCCAGGAAAGTGTCCAAAAAGTGTTTTTTTCGCCGCGACAATGCATTGCTAAGTAATTGATTCTATTAGCCGCTTAATGCTTGTTTTGAGCTAACGCTCAGCATTAATTAAGCTGTATAACCTATTGTTTATAAAAATTTTAGTTATCGTAAAAAAATCGAACTGCAACTCCGTGTACGCCGGTTCGATTCCGACCCGCGCCTCCATTTTACCCTTGCTTTTCAGTTGCTTACGATTTCGGAAAATAACCGGCGTCTTTCCCGCGAACGTTTTCCTAATTTTTTCCATCTCTCTCAGCGATTTCAGCGTCGATTTTGACTATAACGGCGAGATGATTTCCTGCTCTCGCTTTTAGTGCCTCGCAGCAGGTACAGTCAATGTGAGCACCCGGACCTTGCGTGTAAAAAATGTTGCCTATATTATCAAAAGTGTAAAAAAAGGGAGTTTCGTGTAAATAAAGTTTTGGCGAGGGGATGAAAGGGAAAACATGCAGTACGCAGGTTACGCACATCTTATTAATCAGGACAGTATCTCGGCCATAGCGCCGGCGATATCTGCGGAAGTGCGCTCGGTCACCCGCAAGGAAACCATCGGCCAGACTATTGCTGTGCCCGCAAAGCTGGCCCCGGCCCCGGACGATCGCCTGGGGCACGTTCTGTTTGCCATCAAACACGAAGGTATCAACTTGCAAGTATTGGCCCAGGCACTGCCGGCCATCCCAGAGCCTGAGATCCGGCAGGCCTTTGATGCCTCCCCAAACAGCCAATACCTGCGCAAGGCCTGCTTCCTGTGGGAACACTTTACCGGTGAGACGATTCGACGCGCCACGGAGAGCATCCAGCAGGCTTACGTGCCGTTGTTTAACCCCAAAGCCTACATTACCGGCCAGGGACAGAAGAATCCCCGTTGGCGAGTGATATTCAATGGCCTGGGCACACTGGATTACTGCATCACAGTGCGGCGAACCAGAGAGCTTCAGGCGTTGCTTGATGAACACTTGCTGCAAAAAGCAACCGAGTTTACCGAGTCGCTGCCGAAAGACATTCTTAACCGCACGCTGGCCTGGGCCTACCTGCACGAAACTAGGGATTCCTACGCCATTGAAAACGAAGCACCGTCGGAAGATAAAGCCACCCGCTTTGTGAACCTGCTGAAACAGGCCCACAGCCCCCGAAAACTGGATGAAGACTACCTGGTAGACCTGCAAAACGCCGTTATCAGCAACGTGTTCTCCCAGGCGGTGTCTTTCCGAACGGAACAGAACTATCTCAGTAACGGCCTGCGCGGTGCGCTGGGTGTTAGCTATGTGCCGCCGGCCCCGGAACTCTCGCGTTCCTTGATGGAACATCTGATGGTGCTGGCAAACCAGCAGCCGGAAGATACGGACCCACTGGTATTGGCCAGCATCGTATCTTTTGGTTTTGTTTTTGTTCATCCCTTTATGGACGGCAATGGCCGCCTGTCCCGGTTTTTGTTTCACCAGGTACTGTGCCAGCGTGGAGCCCTTCAGAATGGCCTGGTGCTTCCTGTATCCATAGTGTTACGCCAGAATGAATCCGAATATCTAGGTGTGCTGCAAGCGTTTTCGGAACAAGCGAGGCAGTACTGGGATGTTACTTACATCGACGAAAACCAGTTTCAGTTCGAATTTAAGGGCCATGAAGCCCTTTACCGGTACTGGGATGGCACCCACTGCGCAGAATTTATGGCCCGTGCAACCAAACAGGCTATTGAACAACACCTGAAAGAAGAGACCGTGTTCCTCACGCGGTACGACGAAATCTACCGCCGCATAGACCAGTCCTTCGATATACCCAACACCGATCTCTCCAGGCTGGTGATGTTCTGCCTGGACCAGAACGGCCGCATTTCGAATCACCGACGCAAGCAATATCAGTACAAGGTTCCAGAAGAGATCTTCGATGCGCTGGAACAGGCATATCGAATCCTGGTAAATGAAGACATCAAGCCTATGTAGCAGCGAGGGCTTCTACCCCTGATTGTCGAAAAAGGGTTACCGAAATTGCCAACAGCTTGCTGTTATCTTGTATACAGTGGAGCGAAATCTCTAACCCATTAAACACAGATTGAATGAAATGAAATTGGTCTGTATTTCCGACACCCACAGCCTGCATAGGTGCATTCCAGGCATCCCGGACGGTGATGTGCTGATTCATGCCGGGGACTGCCTGGGGCAGGGTACGTTAGAAAACGTCATAGACTTCAACGACTGGCTTGGGACTTTGCCTCACAGGCACAAGATTGTTGTTGCCGGTAACCATGACTGGGCTTTTCAGGAAACTCCGGAACTCGCGCGGCAGGCATTAACCGAAGCCATCTATTTGGAAGACAGCGGTGTTGAAATCGAGGGAGTCCGATTCTGGGGGCCCCCTGGCGTACCCCTTCAGCAAGGCTAATCCGAATGAAATCAGGCTTCGTTCGTTGCTTATAAATTGCGCGAAGTCCGGAGCTTCATAAACGCCTCTGCCGCTTTCGCCGGCATCGGTTTGGCGTAAAGAAAGCCCTGAGCGAAATCGCAACCGAGATCACGTATCAGCTTTGCCTGTTGCTCCGTCTCTACACCTTCTACAAGAATGCTCAACCCGAGACTCTGGCCGACCGTAACCATGGCTTTCATGATGGACATGTCGCTTTCGTTTTCCATAGCATAGTGAAGGAAGCTTCGATCGATCTTGATGCTGCATACCGGCAGCTTCCGAAGATAAACCAGGGAAGAGTAACCAGTGCCGAAGTCGTCAATGGATATATGGAGCCCCGCAGCCTTGAGGCGCTCCAGTTGCCTGGTTTGGCTTTCTTCACTGCCAAACACCTCGTTCTCCGTGAGCTCCACCCCGAGTTGCTCAGGTTTCAAGCCATAGTGTTGGATGGTTTCCAGGATCTGGTCAGCCAGGTGTGGATTGGTCAGTTGGCGACCGGACAGATTGACATCAATACGCACGCCCGCGAGCTCAGTTCCCTGCCAGGCTTTGAGCTGTTTGCATGCGGCATCGATGACCCAGTCACCGATACGGTTTATAAGTCCGGATTTTTCAGCGACCGGGATAAATGTCGCCGGAGAGACAAGGTTTGATGCTTTATCGAAACATCGTAAAAGCGCCTCGCAGGAGGTCGTCCCACCAGTTCTCAGGTCTATTTGTGGCTGGTAGTAAAGCTCCAGGCCACCATTTGTCAGGGCCTGGCGCAGCAGGGCGGTTATCTGTTGGTATTCGACCAGCCGGTCGTTGATATCAGAGGTGTAGAAGCAGACCGTATTTTTTCCGATCTCCTTTGCGCGGTACATGGCCGCGTCTGCGTTGCCCATGAGTTCTGCTACGGTGCCGCCATTGTGTGGGTAAAGGCTGACGCCAAAACTTGCCGATACCTGATAGCAATCACCTTGAAGCTGCACTTTGTTTTCCAGCGCCTTGATCAGACGCTGGAGCAATTCATGAATTCCCTCTGGGCCGTCAAAATCAAACAGAAGAAGCACGAACTCGTCGCCTCCGAAACGGCTGAGCAGATCGCTGTGCCTTAGTTCCTGCTTTAGAATGTCGGCTACCGATTTAAGGAGGGTGTCGCCGTGATGGTGGCCGAGGGTATCGTTGATCAGTTTGAAGTTGTCCAGATCCAGAAAGATCACGGCAACTTCACGATCCTGGCGTTCTGCCTCCGCCAAACGGCTTTCAAGCTCAGATTCCATCAAACGGCGGTTGGGCAGCCCGGTAAGGTCATCAAAACTGGCGCGGTGGACCAGCTCTTCCCTGGTTTGCTTCTGCTCTTCCAGGCTGATGTCGATACAGAACATCTCGCACTCGCCAGTGTCCTGTTTGATCATGACGTGACTGGAATAAACCGGCACCAGATGGCCCGCCTTATGTTTCAGTTCCAGTTCTTCCGAGGGAATGCTGATGTTGTGATCAAGCCAGTTAGTATGGGCCTCAATGACGGCTGCGCGCATGGGCTCCGGAATAATCAGGTCCTCCAGCAGCTCTCCCTGAGCCTCAGTTCTGGAGTACCCATACAATCGTGTGCTGGCTTCATTCCAATAGATGACCCTCCGATTCCGGTCGTAACCCTGAACGGCAACCATCGGCAGGCTCTCAATCAACTCATGGAACTTTTGTTCACTTTGCTCCGATTGTGACGGTAACGACGATCTGTCCTTATTCCTCTCCATGACGGACGAGACTCCTCCCGGTGGGTGAGAACGCATCTAAGCGTTTTCGAGTCATTCACAACAAGAATAGGAAGCCATTCCGCAGTTTGCGAGCCTGATGGGGTATTCCTTGTTAGAATGGCCCGGCATTTCCAACGTTTGGACGCTCAGTGAACATCACTTCCTTCGAATCCCTCGCCTGCCCACTCGACGGCAACTCGCTGCAGCGGGTAGATAAAGCCTGGCGATGTCCGCAGGGCCATAGCTTCGACATTGCGCGGCAGGGTTACGTACATTTGCTGCCGGTTCAGAAAAAGCGCTCGAAAGATCCCGGCGACAGTAAAACCATGGTGGCGGCGCGCCAGCGCTTTCTTGAGGCGGGGTACTATCGCCCGATTGCGGATGCCGTGTCGGCTGCAATCCTGAACGACGCTGCGACGGGCAGCGAACTCAGTTGTCTGGATGCCGGCTGTGGTGAGGGCTATTATCTGCGCCAACTAGCGTCCCAGGAGGACGAAATCTCACTATCGTTGCTCGGACTGGACATTTCCAAGTGGGCGGTGCTGGCGGCGGCGCGCAGGGAAAAGCGCGCATGTTGGGTGGTTGGCAGCAATGCTAATCTGCCGGTGTTGTCGGCTTCAGTGGACCGTCTTCTTTGCCTTTTCGGATTTCCGGTGTATCCGGAGTTTGCCCGGGTTATGCGGCCGGGTGGGCGACTGGTGCAAGTAGACGCCGGCCAGGATCATCTGAGGGAGTTGCGGGAGATTGTCTATCCGGAAGTTCGCGCAGACTCTCGTAAAGTGGCTCTGGTACCAGAAGGATTTCGGCGAATTGGCACCCAGGATTTACGCTTTACACTGCATCTCGAGGGCGCCGATCCTATTGCCGATTTATTGGCAATGACCCCGCACCTCTACCGGGCGAGTGCGGAAGGCAGGGCACGGGCTGCGGCGCTGAAAACGTTATCGGTAACCGTGGATGTCTGCCTGCAAACGTTTGAACGTTACAATCCGGCAGGTTGATCCTCGCTCTCTATCCCCCAGCGGGTACCCCTTGCCTTGAGCCGGTAGAATTCTTCGACGATGCCGGCCATGGCTTCAGGGCAGTATTCCCGAAGGCCAGCCAGCACCAGGCGCTTGGAAACCTCGCCAACGGTTTTTCCAGAAGACTGCAAATTGTATTCGAGCGTTACGTTGCCGCGTTTCCCCGCAACTTCCAGATCCGCATTATTCAACTCAAGGTCTGGCTGAGGGTTCTCCAGCTGCGTGAGAGCCAGGCTCATGCTCTCATACATCACCATTGGCCGGTCGGGATTGAACATCACCCCGTGTGATTCCATCAAGGGCTTGAGCGTGTGCGGAAAGTTTTTCCCGGACGCCGCAACATAGCACCGACTGAACTCTTCAATCACTTTTTCATCCCGGGTTACCGCGCCTTTACGGGTAACTTCCAGGTAGACCTTACCGGCTTCGTCGACAACGTTGATGGCTTCGCCATTTTCGCTTTCGCGGAACTCAAGCGGAACCTCGGCACCAAGCAGGTTACGGAACTTGAAGGTCATATTTTCTGAGAGCCCGAAACGGGACACCACAATGGTGAACAGAAGGTCGCCGGGCACGCAAAAACGACGGGCGTCCGGATCGTGGATCGGATTGAAGTCCCCGGCGATCTCTTTGGCAAAGTAGCTGGCCTGGGGTGCGGAAATCACAATACGTCCGTCCTGGACGGAATAGAACTGTTCAGAAAACATGGTGGGCCTTTTCTGGTTTGCTGAGCCTCGAGGGCCTGGGGAGTGAATTCACCCGAGCAGGCATTATAGGCCTTAGCGTGGCTCAAGGTGAGCCCGACCATGGTACTAATAAGGATGAATACGGACTAACACGGAATTTCAGGCAACAAAAAAGGCAGCCGAAGCTGCCTTTTTGATCGTACTGGGCTGTTAATTACAGACCAACTACGTTTTCCGCCTGAGGACCTTTCTGGCCCTGAGTCACGGTGAATTCAACCTGCTGGCCTTCTGCCAGAGTCTTGAAGCCGCCGCCCTGAATGGCGCTGTAGTGAACGAAAACGTCCGGGCCGCCTTCACGAGTGATAAAGCCGAAGCCTTTGGATTCGTTGAAGAACTTAACAGTACCGGTAACAGTAGACATATTTTACTATCCTGAATTCAATCATTTAATGTGCCGCCTGATCTCGTTGTGAGGGCAGGTCAGCGGTGTGCGGAAACATAAAAACTGGCGTGATCAAAAACAGGACGAACACTACTTATAACAACAGGGATGCGTCTTATTGATGAATGCTTTGCTAAATCTTTCCAACGACCGCCACTGTACTCCTGTCTGGATGGTTTGCATAGCTATTTTTTCTAGGCAGATACCCTGATCACCAGAAACCACTTAAACCAGCCCGTTAGAATCCTGAAGTTTCCGGGTCAACCGAGACATCAACTCCCCACCGTGCCGCCAGAAGTGCCAGTAAAGCGGTACTTCCAGGCCGCTGCCAGGGGCGATATTAACCAGTTGATTTGCCTGGATATGCTCCCGGGCCTGAATTTCCGGAATCATTCCATAGCCCATGCCGGCCAGCGCGAGCTTTACGAAGCCTTCGGATGAGGGGCACAGGTGGTGCGGAAATTTGCCCTGATAGCCTACCTGGGCCAGAAATCGATGCTGGAGTTGGTCGTTGGGGCCAAACACAATGGCGGGCGCGGATTGCAGGCTCCCGTTGTTCAGCCCGTCTGGAAAATAGCGGCGGGTATACTCCGGTGTGGCCAATGGCAGATACGTCATCACTCCCAGCGGTATGCACCGGGCGCCGGCAACCGGCTGAGGGCTGCTGCAAAGGCAGGCGGCTACGTCGCCCTCGCGCATGCGCCGCAGTCCTACGTCCTGGTCTTCTACCACCATGTCCAGAAGTATTCCTTCTTCGGTACAGAAGTCGCCGACGGCAGAGGCCCACCAGGTTGCGAGGCTGTCGGCATTGAGCGCGACGCGAAATCGAGTGGCTGGTTCGGCCAGGGAGGGAATGGAACTGGTCAGGTCGCGTTCCAGCAGGCGCACCTGATGAACATGATTGAGTAATCTCTGGCCTGCGGGCGTTGCTCTCGGAGTCTGGCTTCGCACCAGCACAGGTTGGCCAAGCCTGACTTCAAGTGTACGAATTCGCTGAGAAATGGCGGACTGGCTAATGCCCAGCATGTCGCCGGCTTTGTCAAAACCGCCGGCGTCGACCACGGCCGCAAGGGCTTCCAGCAATTTGTAGTCAAGCATAAGAAAAACTTATCAGGTATTAACAGGATGAATTTCAAGTATAGCGGTAACGGGGTAGGCTTTCGTCATTAATCATAAGGAGTGCAGTGGTGTTTGAGAGTTATCTGACAGGCCTGGTTGTGTGTGGCGGTATCATCGTGGCTATTGGTGCCCAGAATGCCTACGTTCTCAGCCAGGCCATTCGTCGTGAACACCATTGGTGGTCAGCAGGTTTGTGTATGACTTCGGATATCCTGCTGTTCACCCTGGGCATGTTTGGCGTGAGTGCAGCACTGATGGCCATGCCCGAGGCGCTGGATGTGCTCAGGTGGTTGGGCGTGGCGTTCCTGGGGCTGCTCGCAGGCCAGGCGTTCTATCGGGTTTTGAGGGGGCGCGCGTCGCTGGAGGCCGGGGAAGCTCGGCGCAGCACCGTCAAAGGTGTGATCCTTACAACATTGGCTGTCACCTTGCTGAACCCCCAGGTTTATCTGGACACGTTACTGCTGATTCCGGCCGTGGGTGCTCAGCAGCAGGATCCGGCCACGTTTGTGGCAGGTGCCAGCAGCGCGTCCGTGCTTTGGTTTGGTGCGCTGGCCTGGGCCGGTTCCCGACTGGCGCCATGGCTAGCCAGGCCTGCGGCGTGGCGTGTGATTGACGGTGTTATCGGCCTGATGATGGCTGCGATTGCTATTCAGCTCGCTGCAGGAGGGCTGTAACCCTATATCCTCTTTGCGCCTGAGATCGTTCGTGTAAAGGTTTCGCAAAACCCTGATCCCCGACTTCTTTTTCACGTATCAGTTCTCTATGGTTCGGTCTGATTTGAACTCATGGAGATATCTGAATGGCCTCTGCTACCCGTGCCGGGCATCGCTGGCTGAAGTGGGTTGGATTTCTGATTGTACTGTGCGCTTTGGCTTTCGCTGCCTTTTGGTACGCCCGCAACGGTAACGGCAATGAGCCGGCGTTGAATACCGTGGCGGTGAGCCGAGGCGACATCCAGAATCTGGTTTCGGCCACCGGCGTGCTTGAACCGAGCAATTATGTCGATGTGGGTGCACAGGTTTCCGGCCAGCTGGAGCTGATTCACGTACGAGTAGGCCAACCCGTTAGCACCGGCGATCTGCTGGCGGAAATCGACCCTACCGTCTATGTGGCGAAAGTGGATGCCACCCGCGCCCAGCTGAAGAACCAGCAGGCCCAGTTAGCCGATCGCAAGGCCCAGCTGCGGCTGGCGGAGACCCAGTTCCAGCGCCAGCAGAACCTGTGGCGCGAAGACGCGACCACACGGGAATCCCTGCAGACTGCCGAAGCATCGTTAGCGTCCGCCCGGGCGCAGTTGGCCATGCTTGAAGCCCAGATTGAACAGACCTCCTCCACACTGCGGGCCGAAGAAGCCAACCTGGGTTATGCGCGAATCTATGCGCCGATGGACGGGACCGTGGTGTCCATTGAAGCCCGCCAGGGACAAACCCTGAACGCCAGTCAGACCGCGCCGTTGCTTATGCGCATTGCCAACCTGAGCACCATGCGGGTGCGTGCCCAGGTGTCCGAGGCCGACGTCGGCAAGCTGCAACCGGGCATGCGGGTGTACTTCACCACACTCGGTGATGCCGAGCATAAGCTCTATGGAGAGTTGCAGTACATTGAGCCAACTCCCGAAGTAACCAACAACGTGGTGCTCTACAACGCCCTGTTTACGGTCGATAACCAGGAGGGGCGGTTGCTGCCCCAGATGACCGCCCAGGTGTTCTTTATTCAGGAGGAGGCACTGAATGTATTGCGGGTGCCAGTCAGTGCGGTGGCGAGAAACCAGGTCAAGGTCCTGGATGCAAAGGGGCAGCCACAGATTCGGGACATCGAAACCGGCATCAGCAACCGGGTATACGTGGAGGTGCGGTCCGGGGTGAGCGAGGGCGATCAGGTGGTGCTCGCAAACCGTGATCCACGGGCCGCTCAGGGTGAGGGCAGATCTGCCTTTCGGGGTATGCTGAGATGAGTCCGCGGCCGTTGATTGAGCTTCAAGGCATTACCCGTTCCTTTGGTGAGGGTGAACTGGCGGTTCCGGTACTCAAGGGCATTGATCTGAAGGTCTGGCCCGGTGAGTTTGTGGCCATCATGGGGCCATCGGGCTCCGGCAAGTCTACCCTGATGAACATCCTCGGCTGTCTGGATCAGCCCAGCGCTGGCCAGTACCGATTCAATGGCAGGGACGTATCCGCCCTGAACCGGGACGAACTGGCACTGCTTCGGCGTGACGCCTTTGGTTTTGTATTCCAGAGTTACAACCTGCTGCGCGGGATGACTGCCCGTGAGAATGTGGAGATCCCCGCCATTTACGCCGGAATGGCGCCGGCCGAGCGGCACGCAAGGGCAGAACGGTTACTCACCGGGCTTGGGCTGGGCGAGCGTCTGTCGCACAGGCCGGCACAGTTATCGGGTGGTCAGCAACAGCGAGTGTCAATTGCCCGGGCCCTGATGAACGGCGGCCAGTTAATCTTCGCAGACGAACCGACTGGTGCTTTGGACAGCAAAAGCAGCCAGGAAGTGATCCGGCTGTTAACCGATCTTTCCAGACAAGGCCATACCATCATCTTGATTACCCACGATCCCGACGTGGCAAAAGTGGCCCGCCGTCAAATCCGCATTGCCGATGGTGAGCTTGTTGAGGACACCGGCGCCGAAATGCCATCCGCGCAAATACCAGAAACTGACCAGAATGGCCGTCGCCACTCTCGTCTTGGGGATTGGCAGGAGGCCCTGAAAAGCGCTGTGCGTTCCCTGCACAGCAACCTGTTTCGGACGGCGTTGACACTGCTTGGCATCGTGATCGGGGTTGCCTCGGTGATCACCATGCTGGCGATCGGGGAGGGGGCCCGAAAGGATGTCGTCGACCGAATCAGCACCATGGGCAGTGATCTGCTGCTGGTGCGCCCGGGTGGTCCCGATCAGCGGGGTGGGCGCTGGAGCGTGACCACACTGGTGCCATCTGACTTCAAAGCAATCAATGAGATAGAGGGTGTTCTTGCAGCAATACCTGAGCTTACTGGCGGCCAGACGCTGCGCTATTCCAACCGGGATCACTCGGCTGAGATCAATGCCACCTCCTTCCGGTTCCCGGTGGCCCGCCAGTGGCCTGTTGTTGAGGGCACCTTCTTCAGCGCCCAGGATGAAGCCAGTTACGCAGCCGTAGCAGTATTGGGCAAAACCACCGCCAACGCTCTGTTTCCTGACGAAAGCCCCCTTGGTAAACACCTGATGGTTAACAACGTGCTGTTTCAGGTGATTGGCGTGATGGATGAAAAAGGCGCCTCTCCCATGGGACAGGACCAGGACGATGTGGTGTTTGTTCCCTACACCACGGGCAGCCTGCGCATTTTCGGGCAAACGCACCTGCGCAACATCACCGTGGCTGTGGCCGACATCGACCGTATGGATGAGATCGAAGCCCTCATTCACGACACTCTGATGGCCCGCCATGGCATTGAGGACTTTACTATCCGCAACATGGCTTCATTGATTGAAACCATTTCGGAAACCCAGAATACACTCACCTGGCTGCTGGGCTCTATTGCAGCAATTTCCCTCCTTGTGGGTGGCATCGGGGTGATGAATATCATGCTGGTGAGCGTCACTGAACGTACCCGCGAAATCGGTATTCGCATGGCCACCGGTGCCCGGGCGTGGAATATCCTGCAGCAGTTTCTGACCGAGGCCTGGCTGGTATCGGCCATAGGCGGGTTGATTGGTGTTGTCATCGGCATTGCCGCAACCCGGATTATTGGCTCTCTGGGCACACCCATTCACACGACGCTGCTACCCATGGCTCTGGCCTTTGGTTGCGCTTTTGCCACAGGCCTGCTGTTCGGGTTTCTGCCCGCCCGTAAGGCCGCCCATCTGGACCCTGTTCATGCCCTGGCCTCGGAGTAATGTTATGAGCCTTCGCCATATTGCACTGTTGTCGGTGTTGTTGACCGGGTGCGCGAGCTTTCCGCCACAACCCATTGAGCTGCCGTTGAATCCGCCAGCCCATTGGCACATCGGGGCTGGCGCCGGTGAAGCGGTTGGTTCGCGTTGGTGGTATGCCTTCGGTGACGAAGAGCTCAACCGTTTGGTCGACCGGGCACTCTCGAATAATCCGGACCTGGCCGCCACCGCTCAGGCAGTGATTCAGGCAGACTTGCAGTTGCGCAACGCCGGAGCTGCCTTGCTGCCGACCCTTGGTGCGTCGGGAAGCACGGGTAAACAGGCAAGCGAGGCCTCCGGCCAGGATCGTGTCACCAGTGGTTCGAGTAGCCTCGGGCTGTCGGTTGACTACGAGCTGGATCTCTGGGGTCGCCTGTCCGCCGCGGAAGCCGGGGCTCTCGCGGGTTTCCAGGGCTCGGAGTATGACTATGACGCCGCCCGAATGACGCTGGTGGCCTCGGTAGCCAGTACCTGGTTCGAATGGCAGGAGTTGCAGCAGCGCGTGGATATTGCGCGTCGGAATCTGGAACTGGGTGAAAAAACACTGGCCCTCGTCGAGGCCCGGTATCGTAACGGTGTGGCCGATCGCTCGGAATTGTCCCGCCAGCAAACCTCCGTACTGAACCTGAAGAATGCGGTGCCGCCACTGGAGTATCAGGCCCGGCAACGGTTAGCGGCCTTGCGGCTACTGACCGGGGATTATCCGTTTACGGAAGAGATTCCGGAGGCTGGGCTACTTGCGGTTCAAGTGCCGGAGATCAACCCGGAAACGCCGGCCAGCCTGGTTACCCGAAGACCGGACCTGGCGGCTGAGGAGGCTCGGCTGATGGCCGCCAGTGCGGACGTCGAGCAGGCCAGGGCGGCCTTGATGCCATCGGTGTCGCTCAGCGGCGCGGTTCGCTTCTCCACCAATAGTTTTGTAAGCCTGGCGGACCCACTGCAAACCGCCAATGGCCTGATTGCCCTCAGCCAGACTCTGTTTGATGGAGGCCAGCGTCGCAACAATGTTGCCATTTCGGAATCTCGGCGGGTGGCGTTGTTGGCGAGTTACCGTGCCAGCCTGCTCTCGGCATTCCAGGAAGTAGGGGATGCACTCGACAGAGAAGCGCTGTACCTGGACCAGGAGCAGCGGTTACAGAGTATTCTGACTCAGGCGGAAGAGGCCTTGCGGTTGACCGAGGTGCGTTACCGGGAAGGGGCAGATGACTTGCTCACCTTGCTGGAAAGCCAGCGGACCGTGTTTGATGCTCGCCAGCAGCTGAGCCAGGTGCGGTTGAATCGGCTGATTGCAGCGGTGGATCTGTACAAGGCGCTGGGAGGCGGCTGGCAGGCCGATCATCAGAAGAGAGAAACGGCAGAAGCTACGGCGCCGGCTGAGGCAGTTCGCCTTCGATCAGAAACTGATCCAGGCTGAATTCGTAAACCTGTTTACTGCCATCCGGTTCCGACAGGCTCATGGACACCTGGCTGGGCGACGTCACGGCAATCAGTTTTTGATAACTCCTGGGTGCGGCGTCCCGGAACACGCTGACGTTAAACAAGGCCACATTGACGCCCTCAACGCCGTTGTCTGGATGGTACGGAAGAGCGTAAAGGCCGGCTTGCAGGGCGCGGGCTGAGAGAAACTGGAAGGCGCCCACTTGCAGGCTACGCATGTCGGTACCCACAGCCTGGCTTTCCCGGTAGCTGACTGGATCTGTCAGCGTATGATGAAGATCCTGCCAGCGTTCAGACTGCAGCCGAACACCTCGTTCCGTTCGGAATCGCGCGCTGAACACCGTGTGCAAGGTGGTTAACGGGCGCTTGAACGGGGTTTTCAGGTGGCTCATGAACACAAACCGGTAAAACGCGGTTTCCGCCAGGGCAGCGGGAATGGCCATGGCTCCGTAGAACAGGCTTGGCTCGAAATTGCGGCCAAAACGTGAGCCGTATTTCAGGGGCGGGTAGCGGAACGGTGTGGTCAGCAGGTAATGGCGTTTTCGTGCCGTGCCGGGTACCGGTGGCTTGTTGCTTTCCAGCAGTTCCTCCAGTCGATTCTGTTCCTGCATACTGTCGACAATGCGCGCCGTCGCGATGTCTTCCTGGCTTTCCACTACCCGGAACAGGCTGCCTTGCAGCGGTGCGATGGACTGGGCAATCCGTTCCCGATAATTCAAATCCGCCCCCGCATGGCGTCCAGGTAGTGAACCACCCGAACCAGGCCTTCCGTACTCTGGATCATCTCTCTGGGTGTATCCTCAAAATAGTGGTTGGGCGTGTTCAGCCAATGGGTCATGGCCTCCCTTTCACCGCCGGTCAATGCATAGACGCTGCGGTAAAGCCGGATAAACAACAATGCCAGTTCACCGGACTTGCTGGCCGGATCGATGCCGTCGCGGGTCAGACCTGTGCGGTTTCGGCCAACCACGGCTGCGATTTCCGCTTGTGGCAGACCAAAGGCTTTCGCTGCGTTCAGCAGGGCTTTGGACAGCAGAGCTTTATCGCTGGTTTCCGGTGCTACGCTAACCGCTTCTGGCATGCTCTGGCCTCCTTTGATGAATTTTCATCATTATAGGCGCGGGTGAATAAAAAGTCACCAATAGAGCTAGCGCGGATAGCCAGTAATTTCCCTGATCTTTTTGTACAGTGGCTGCAGGCGGGGGTACATATCCTGATATACCTCCCGGTAGAGGCGTTGATAGAGCGCAGACGCTTCGGGGTTGGGCTCGAATACCCGGCCGGTTCTGGTCATAGCCGTGACCGCCGTGTCGAAATCCGGGTGTAATCCCAGCCCCACGGCGGCATCAATAGCCGCTCCCAGTCCGGAGGTTTCATAGGTATGCGGGCGTTCCGCCGGCAGGCCAAATATATCCGCCGTCAATTGCATGGCCGCATCACTCTGGGACCCGCCGCCTGCCACTCGAAGCCGCTTGATAGCCTGGCCGCTGCGTTTCTCGATGCGTTCCTTGCCTTCCTTCAAGGCGTAGGCCAGCCCTTCCAGTATGGCCCGATAGACGTGAGCTCGTGTGTGCACGTCGCCAAAGCCGATAATGGACCCCTTGGCTTCCGGGCCAGGTTGGCGCACGCCGGGGCTCCAGTAGGGCTGTAGCATCAAACCCATGGAGCCTGGCGGCACCGCATTCACCAGTTCGTCAAACAGGGCTTCGGGTTCAATGCCTTTCTGTTCTGCCAGCTTTTGCTCACGCAGCCCGAATTCCCGCTTGAACCAGCTCACCATCCAGAAACCCCGATAGATCATGACTTCGGTGGAGTAGTGGCCGGGCAGGGCAGACGGATACGGCGGCATGAACCGGGTGGGTTCCACATAGCGGGCATTGGTGGTGTTGATGGTGGCCGTGGTTCCATAGCTCATGCAGCCGGTCTCCGGAGACAGACCGCCGGAGCCGAGAATTTCGCAGGCTTTGTCTGATGCCGCGGCGATGACGGGCAGTCCACCCGGCAGGCCAAGGTGCGCCGCCGCCTCAGGCAGCAGGGTTCCGATCTGTTCACCAGGCGGTATCAGTTCAGGCAGCATACCCGGGGTCACCGGCATCACCTGCCATTTGAAATCCCGGGGCCCCGCCCAACGCTGGCGTTTATAATCAAAGGGCAGGTAGCCCACCTGACTGCCGGTGGAATCGCGGTATTCACCGGTCAATCGGTAATTCAGATAGCCTGATAACAGCAGGTACTTGTGGGTTTTCGCCCAGATGTCCGTCTGATTCTGCGCGATCCAGTTCGCCTGGGTTTTTTCCCGGAAGCGGCCAATGGTCTCCTCCAGGCGGGCAAGCTTGAACAGCCAGCCCCAGGGGCCTTTCACCGCCCCGTCTACCCGTGCATGCCGCTGATCCAGCCAGATGATGGCGGGCCGCAGGGGCTTGCCCCCACGATCGAGGTTGACCACCGTGCCGCGTTGCGTGGTGACGGTCACGCCCACCACCTGCTCCGGGCGGGCGCTGGTGGTTTGCCAGAGTTGCTGGCAAGCAATGCCAAGGTTGTCCCAGAAGTACTCCGGGTGCTGTTCTGCCCAGCCGGGTTGCTCGGAAAAGTAAGGCTCGATTTCCTGCTTGCCCTTACCCAACAAGTTACCCTGGGTGTCAAACAGCAGGGCGCGGATGCTCTGGGTGCCGTTGTCGATCGCCAGTATCAGTGGGGTCTCAGGCATCCCGGGCATCCTCGCCCATCGGCAGTTGATAGCCCTTACGGTAGGTTGCCAGATATCGCTCTTGCTCCTGATGCCAGCGGGCATCATCCCAGCCAAGCAGGCTCTGGCATCGGTTACGGATTTCAGGAAGCAAACTGGCCGCCCCGTCAGGCAGGATCAGCCCCAGGCGGGTACGCCGCAGCATCAGATCATCCAGATGCTGAACCTGTTCATGGCGACAGGCCCATTCCAGTTCGGCCCAGAGCACACCGGTGTCCGGGATTCCGGTGGCGTCACCGCTTTTCAGGATAGACTGGCGGTGCGGGCCGTAATAGCCGCCCAGCCGATGCCAGGCCAGCGCCGGAATATCATCGGGTTTACGGTCGTTTGGCGTGGCCGTGAATACCCGTTGCTCGTCGCTACGAAGCCGATCTTCATGCTGATCACCCAGGGCCATGGCCAACGCCTGTCGTGCCATCTGGCGGAAGGTGGTGAGCTTCCCGCCGGCGATGCTGATCAGGCCCTTGTCGTGCCGGATGGCGTGTTCCCGATTCTCCCGGGACGGAGCTTTACCTCCGCCGTCGGTGACCACAGGTCGAACGCCCGCCCAGGTGGATAGCACGTCGGCCCGTTCAATGGTCGCACCGGGGAATAAACGGGTGGCAATTTGCAGCAGATAATTTACTTCCCCACCGGTGATGGCCGGCTCCTCGTTAAGATCTTTGGCGTGTTCGAGATCGGTTGTTCCCAGAACCGTGGCACCTGCCCAGGGGAAGGCAAATACTGGCCTTCGGTCATCCGGGTGCATCAGAGAAACCGCGCAGGTCACCGGCAGCTTGTGCCACGGAATGACCAGGTGACTGCCTCTCAGCGGTCGGATGGTGAGCGGGTGATCCGTCGCTGATTGTTTCTGCAACCGATCGGCCCAGGCGCCGGTAGCGTTAATAACGCATCGGGTATTGACCGTGATGGCGCTCTGCTCTGCATTTTCTTCGGCAGTCAGTCTTAATCCGCAGACAGTTCCGTTATCATCCCGATCGACGGCGGTCGCGGCGACATAGTTCAGGCACATGGCGCCGTCGTGGGAGGCTTCGGCAATAAGCCTTTGGACCAGGCGGGCATCGTCTGTCACCGCATCGGTAAAACGACTGGTGGCGCGCAGGTTGGTAGTATCGAGCCCCGGGGCCCAGTTCAGGGTTTCCGCTGGCGTATATTTCTGATGGCTGCGGGTGCCGGCCAGGCGGTCGTACATGGCCAGCAGTATCTGGAACAGCCCGGGGCCCGGGAAACTGCCTTTGTAGTGGGGCATCAGGAAAGGCAGTGGATCGACCAGTCCAGGCGCTTCCAGCAACATGCGTTCGCGTTCCCGGACAGCATCGCGGGTTAACCCGATGTGTCCGCTGGCCAGATAGCGAAGTCCGCCATGGACCATCTTGGAAGAGCGGCTGGAGGTGCCCCAGGCGAAATCTTTCTGCTCCACCAGCAACGTCTTCAATCCGCTGCCCGCGGCTTCGCGGGCAACTCCGGCGCCGGTAATGCCGCCGCCCACCACTACCACATCGAAGGTCTGCGTTTCGCCCTTCAGGTTTTCCAGTATCTGTTGTCGATCCATGATCACTTCAATCCAGCAGTGTTTTGGGATTCAGGCGCTGGTCCGGATCAAAGCTCTGGGTCAGCGAACGAATTGCACGCATACCCAGCTCTCCCTTTTCGACAGGGAGGAAGGGGGCATGGTCCTTCCCTACGCCATGCTGATGGCTGATGGTGCCCCGGTTCCGCACGATCAGGTCTGAGGTGGTGTTCTTCAGATGTTGCCAGCGGCTCAGGGTCTCGTCATAGCTATCCGCAACCCGGAAAACATAGGTTGTGTAGATGGAACAACCCTGGCCGTAAAAGTGAGACAGGTGGGTAAATACGTGGGTTCGCTCGTTCCTGTCTGCCAGACCTTCCCTGAGATTGGTTTCAATCCGGTTCATCAGGGTATCAACGTTGTCCCAGTCGGTGGCGGTTTCCAGGGTGTCCACGGCGTAGCCCATTTGCCACAGGGCTTCGCGCAGGTAGGGCATGGTGAAGCGTTTCTCCGCCCACTTGGCGCCAAGTTTTGTGCCGGTATAGACCCCTTTGTAGTCACTGCAGAGTTTGCGGGCCTCCGCAAGTGCTCCCCGGCACTGGGCTTTGCTGCCGGTTACGCCAAAGGTCATCATGCATTTGCCGTCTTCCGCACCGCGGAAAGCCAGAAAACGTTCCAGTAGCCCGATCAGTTTCGGATGCCCGGCCAGTGCCAGCTGGGTTTCGGTTTCAATGGCGTTGCTCAGTCGTAGCATGGAAAGCTGAACCCGGTTCTGAACCAGCTTGCGAGCGGCGGTTCGGGCCTTGTCCCAGTCCGGGAAGAACACCACATGAAAGCTTTCCTGTTCAGGCAGACGGCTGATCCGGGCTTTGACCTCGGTAATCAGGCCCAGCCGGCCCTCCGAACCGAGGATCATTTCCCTGACATCCGGGCCGGCGCTGGAGGCCGGAATGGTGGGGATTGTCAGGGTGCCTTGCAGGGTTTCAATCCGGCCGCCGGCAAACAGCTGTTCTATGCGGCCGTAACGCAGTGACTGCTGGCCACTGGAGCGGGATGCCACCCAGCCGCCAATCGTGGAGAGCTCGAACGACTGAGGGAAGTGTCCCAGGGTATAGCCATGGGCTCTTAACTGGGATTCCACCAGTGGGCCGGGGGTGCCTGCTCCGAAGGTGGCGATCTGGCTTTCCCGATCCAGGTCCATCAGGCGGTTAAGATTTGCAAGACTGACGGTCAGAACCGGTTTGCCCTGGTCTACCGGGTTGATGTGGCCAGCCACGCTGGTGCCACCCCCGTAGGGGATCAGTTGGATATCCTTGTCGTTGGCGTAATGGAGCAGGGCGCGTACATCGGTACTGGTATTCGGGAAGGCCACGCCGTCCGGGAACTCGCCAATATCACCGCTGCGCATGGCCAGCCAGTCTGGGAGGCTTTGGCCCCGGGCGTGCCGGACCCGGGTTTCCGGGCTTCGGTCGATCAGGTCGTCAACCTGTGGGGCTGAGGGCAACCGGGATTCCGGAACCTGCTCACAGGCTGCATGCAGGGTGATATCCGCCAGCGGGGAGCCGCCGCCCACACGGTCAGCGAGAAAGGCCTGACCTTGCTCCGGTAATTCCAGTGAGAACTGTTCGTCACCCCATCCATTCCAGCGTCGCATTCTGTACTGCTCCATCGTTTATCGAATTGCGGGCATTCTAACGGCTGGCCGGCCGTTACCAGTGTCAGAGAGCGACAAGCTCGCTGTCATTTACCGACAATCGGTACTCATAGCGCCTTCTTTTTAAGGGCGGAGGGCTTCGGTCAGCCTGTCGTTAAGATCCCGCCAATGCTCCAGCTTCCGGGCATCGCCAATTCTGGCATTGTCGCCGGATGTGCGGTTCAGCCACAGGCCTTCACCGTTGAAGCTGTATACCGGTTCCAGATCGTTTCTCTGGGATGCCGGTTTGATGTCATTGATCAGGTTGTCGAGAATCAACGGGTCGGAGCCCGGCGTTTTATACCAGGCCAGGACCATATGGGCCTGGTTCAACTCCAGTGCCTTGACGTAGACAATCCGGAGTTGGTCATCGGGGACGCCCATGGCCCTCAAGGTGAGGTACTTGGCGATGGAGAAGTCTTCACAGTCACCGCCGTTGGTGGTGAGCAACTCCACCGGCGTGGCCCAGTAGTCTTCCTGGCCCCAGTGGCGGATGTCGCTGACAAACGTCACCCGATTGAAGAAGGAATTAACCAGCCGAAGCTGGCGATCTGTCGGAGCGTTGGCAGCCAGCGCGTGCAGGCGTTGCCAGTTCTCAAGTCGCTGGTGCGCGGCTTCGCCGAACTCTTCCAGCACATAGGTCATCAGGCGGCTGCTTAGTTCAAGAGCGCTGACAACAGACACGGTAAGGATGAGGGGAAGCAACAGGGACTGGCAACGTGTGAGTCTGCTTGCTGCTTCCATGGCGGGCCTCAGTTGTTGTTCTGAAGCCGCTGGCGTAACTGTTCCAGCCGTTGACGAATTTCCTCTCGCCGCTGTTGCTGGTCGGCCGACGAGGCGCTGGTCTGGGGGCGTGCTCTCTGCACCTGAACCTCTTGCTGTGGGGGAGCTTCGTAAGCAGGCTCGTCATTGCTTGCGAAATCGACCCCGGAGCGATCTTCGGTCTCCGGGAAGTAGAGGTTTTCCAGTTTGCCGGATCGCTCAATGATGACCCGATTGGCAAACACAGTACGAAGCCTGGCATTTCCGGGCAGTTCATCACCTACCAGAAAGGCCTCGGTTTTGCCTTTGTCATCTTCGATCAGGGCGCTGCCGGGGAAGTCGCCGTCTGCTGCCAGGACACCACGCAGGGACAGGCGCAGATTGGTTTCCGGCAGATTTTCTGTGTTGGTGTCTTCACTTTGCGGGGTGGCAGTCGCCGAGCCGAACACTTCCAGATCCGACAACTGAACATCAGGCACGGTTCTGGCCTGATCTGCACCTGTTGAAGCTTCCCGGGTCGGTTGGGGCGGGGTACGTTGGGTTTCATTCTGCCAGAACTGATAGCCTTGCCAGCCGGTCAGCGCCAGCATGGCCGTTGCTGCTGCTATGGCCAGAAGCAGCGGAGTCCTTCGATCAATTGCAAGCATTGTCGTTCCTGAATGCATTGGGAAATCGTAAAAAGCTCACAGGTTATCAGACTGCAATGAATTAGTGGCAGTATAGTGTATAGAGTTGTTCAGTGGTTCCCATTCCTGTGGTAGCCTTTTTGCTTACGCTGACAACGTGGAGGGCCGTCGTAATGGGTGGCCCCATAAGAACAATCAGTGACCAGACGGATTTAACGAGGACGAGCTTGACCACCCAAACCGACATTCAGCCGCAGGATGCGCCGCTGGGCAGACTTCCCTTTACCTTCGCCAAGCGTAACGGAGTCATCCTTACCCGCAACGAAGAGGGCGAGCCGGTCATTCTCGTGCGCCCGGGGGCTTCCCACACCGCACTGGCCGAGGCAAACCGCGTGAGCGGTGGCCGGGCGAAGTTCTCTACCGTTGAGCCGGACCGCTTCGACCAGGCCCTGAATGCCGCCTATCAGAACGATTCGGCGGAAGCCATGCAAATGGTGGAGGGGATCGGTGACGACATGGATCTGGCCTCCCTGGCGGACTCAGTTCCGGAAACGGAGGATCTGCTGGAGCAGGAAGACGACGCTCCCATTATCCGCCTCATTAACGCCATTCTTACCGAGGCGGTCAAAACCAACGCCTCGGACGTTCACATCGAAACCTATGAGAAACAGCTGATTGTCCGGTTCCGGATTGACGGCGTGTTGCGGGAAGTGGTCCAGCCCAAGCGGGCGCTGGCACCATTATTGGTCTCGCGGATCAAGGTTATGGCAAAACTCGATATTGCAGAAAAGCGGGTACCCCAGGACGGCCGCATTGCTTTGAGGGTGGCCGGCCGGGAAGTTGATATCCGGGTGTCGACCATGCCTTCGTCCAGTGGTGAACGGGTGGTACTGCGCCTGCTCGACAAACAGGCGGGCACCATTCGGCTGGAGTCACTCGGCATGGCCGGGCAGGATCTGAAAACCCTGCGCAAGCTGATCTATCGTCCGTACGGTATTCTGCTGGTGACCGGTCCCACAGGTTCCGGTAAATCCACCACGCTTTACGCCTCTCTGCAGGAAATCAATGATCGCAGCCGCAACATACTGACGGTCGAGGATCCGATCGAGTACAACCTGCCGGGGATTGGGCAGACCCAGGTGAACCCGAAAGTGGATATGACCTTTGCTCGGGGCCTGCGAGCCATTCTGCGCCAGGATCCGGATGTGGTGATGATCGGGGAAATCCGGGATCTGGAAACCGCGGAGATTGCCGTTCAGGCGAGTCTGACCGGGCACCTGGTGTTGTCTACCCTGCACACAAATACCGCCGTGGGTGCCATTACCCGTTTGATGGACATGGGTATCGAGCCTTTCCTGATCTCCTCCAGTCTTGTCGGTATCGTTGCGCAACGGCTGGTGCGGGTACTCTGTACCCACTGCCGCGAGCCCTATATTCCTACCGAAGAGCATTGTGAGTTCCTCCAGCAGGACCCGGCCAACCCGCCCACCATCTTCCGCGCCAAAGGCTGTGAGCATTGTAACCAGTTGGGCTATCGGGGCCGGATTGGTATCTACGAGGTGGTCGAGATCACGGAAGAAATCAGCACCCTTATTCATAAACGCGCAGGGGAGCTGGATCTGGAACGGGAGGCCCGCCTGCACAGCCCGAGTATTCATGCCGATGGCGTTCAGAAGATTCTGGATGGCGTAACCACGGTGGAAGAAGTACTGCGTGTGACCCACCGGAGCCAGTAATCCATGCCGGCCTACGAATACAAAGCACTGGATGCCAGAGGCAAGCAGAAACAGGGCGTGCTGGAAGCCGACGCGCCCAGGGCGGTGCGCCAGCAACTCCGGGAAAAGGGGCTGACCCCGCTGGCGGTGGAAGCGGCCGTAGAAAAACAGGCCCGTAGCAACCCACTAAGTAGCCGCGGTTCTCTGAGCGCAGCTGATCTCGCGCTGGTCACCCGACAGCTGGCCACGCTAATCCAGTCCGGGATTCCGGTCGAGCAGGCACTGAGTGCGGCCGCCCAGCAATCCACCAAGCCGCGGATTCGCAGCATGCTGATTGCTATCCGGGCCAAGGTGATGGAAGGCTACACACTGGCGGACAGCTTCGGTGAATTCCCCAAGGCCTTTCCCCGGCTCTACCGCTCCACGGTCGCTGCCGGTGAACATGCCGGGCATCTTGACCTGGTGCTGAACCGGCTGGCGGACTACACGGAAAGCCGCCAGGAAGCCCGCCAGAAGATTCAGCTGGCTGCCATTTACCCGATTATCCTGAGTGTCGTAGCTATTGCCATTGTGGTGTTCCTGCTCACCTATGTGGTGCCCGACATTATCGAAGTCTTTCTTAAGCAGGGGCAGGAGCTGCCCGCGCTGACGGTAGCTATGCTCTCGGTGTCGGAATTTCTCGGCAATTTCGGAGTCTACCTTCTAGTCTTGCTGGTGGTGGCGATCATCGGGTTCCGTTTCGCGTTGACCAAGCCGGCGGTGCGTCTGAAGTTTCACAAGCGGCTACTTCACCTGCCGCTGTTTGCAGGCATGGTACGAGGCGTGAATACGGCCCGCTACGCCAGTACCCTGAGCATTCTGACCACCAGTGGTGTACCACTGGTTGAAGCGATGCGCATTGCCGGGGAGGTGCTTTCCAACGATTATCTCCGGCAGGAACTGCGGGAGGCTGCCCGGAAGGTCAGTGAAGGGGGATCGTTGCACCGTTCACTGGACCAGACCGGTTACTTCCCGCCAATGATGCTGCATATGATTGCCAGTGGCGAGGCCAGTGGCGAGCTGGACAGTATGCTTGAACGCACGGCCCGCATGCAGGAAAACACCCTGCAATCCAAGATCGCCGCTATTGTGGGGCTGTTTGAACCCATGATGCTGCTGTTCATGGGGGCGGTGGTGCTGATTATTGTTCTGGCGATCATGCTGCCGATTCTGAACATGAGCAACCTGGTGGGATAATGGCCCACCGTCGGGCCAGCAAGGAAGCCAGACAATCTTTCTGAAAGTGACGAG
The DNA here is from genome assembly GCF_002049515.1 of Marinobacter sp. tcs-11. Lineage (NCBI taxonomy): Bacteria > Pseudomonadati > Pseudomonadota > Gammaproteobacteria > Pseudomonadales > Marinobacteraceae > Marinobacter > Marinobacter sp. tcs-11. The sequence goes on from NZ_LLYU01000018.1 coordinate 23,968, forward strand.
AAACAACGGACCCAAGATGAGTGAAACTATGAGCATGAACCAACCGAAAGCGCTGGCCCGGACCAAGGGCTTCACCCTGATCGAAATCATGGTAGTGATGGTCATTCTCGGCCTGTTGGTGGCAATTGTGGCGCCCAACATCATGGGGCGGAGTGATCAGGCCAAAGTGACGGTGGCCGAAACCCAGATCAGTAACATCGCCAACGCACTGGACCTGTATCGCCTGGACAACAGCCATTATCCCTCTACCCAGCAGGGCCTTGAAGCTCTGGTCAACAAGCCCAGCGGCAGCCCTGAGCCGAAAAACTGGAACCCGGACGGCTACCTGAAAAATGTTCCCGAAGACCCCTGGGGTAACAACTACCAGTATGTCAGCCCTGGTGTGGACGGGCCGTACGATCTGTATTCCTATGGTTCTGACGGCCAGGAAGGCGGGGATGGCGACGCAGCTGATATCAGCGTCTGGGACAGCGGGAACTGATTGATTGTGGGCCGCAGGGCTGACCAAAACGGCTTTACGCTGATCGAGATTCTGGTTGTCCTGATCATCGTCGGACTGCTGGCGGCACTGGCGGTGTTCAATATGGCCGGCAGCTCCCAGCAGCGCGAGCTGGAAAGCCAGGTTCGGGAGCTCTACCTCCTGATGCAAACGGCACAGGAACAGGCGGTTCTCAATAACCTGGAAATGGGTTTGCTGCTGGAAGAAGACGGCTATCGGTTCGTGGCGTTTCAGGATAAGACAGGCGAGTGGAAATCCTCAGGTGAGCGCATATTCCACAAGCGAACCCTCCCGGAATGGTTGACCGTTACCCAGTATATCGAAAGTGACGCTCCGCGACTGGCCTCGGCCGAGGATCGGCTCAGGCCAGACGTGGTGTTCTTCTCCAGTGGGGAAACCACACCGTTTGAAATCGAATTCACCCTGGGCCGGGACACTGACCTGATGCACGTGGTTGCTTCAGATGGCGTCTCGCCGTTGGAATGGCGCAAACCTGGTTCCGGGGATGAGTCATGAGTCGGCCTCAGCGTGGTTTCACCCTGATTGAAGTCCTCGTCGCATTGCTCGTGTTCGGTCTGATTGCAACGGCCGCCGCCGAAGTCGGCGGGAATTACATCACCAGTTTCGAGCGCATACGTGACAAGACGCTGGCAGGCTGGGTGGCGGAAAACCGGATTAACGAACTACGGCTTCAGGATGAGCTGCCGGGGATTTCGGAGAATTCGGAAGATACCGACTTCGGAAATTTCCGCTGGCGCGTCACCACCGTTGTTGAGGCTACGGCAGAGCCCACGATGCGGCGGATTGAGGTAACCGTAGCCAAATACTCCGGGGCGCAATCGGAACCGTTTGCCGTCCATACCCTGGCTGCCTTCCTGGGAGAAACCTGATGAGCATGCCCGCGCGCCAGGTCAGGTTAGCCGGGGAGTCCGGTTTTACGCTGATGGAGGTGCTGATTGCCGTCACTATCACAGCCGTGATCGGGCTGGGTGTTTGGCAGGTGGTGAGCAGTGTAATGAACTCCCGGGACCGGGTGGATGAGGTTGCCCAGGCGTTCGACGGTTTGCAGAAAACCATGTTGCTGCTGGAACGTGACATCACCCAGATCATCAACCGGCCCGCCCGGGATGTTTATGGTGATTATTCACCGTCCTTAACCTCAAGGGATGATGCGTTTGCGTTGATGCTGACCCGCCAGGGTTGGCGCAATCCGCTTGGTCTCCGGCGTAGCGGTCTGCAGCGCGTCGGCTGGGAATATACCGGAACTGAACTGCGCCGTCGGTATTGGCCTGTGGTGGATCAGGGGCAGGAAGACGAAAGCCTGGACATTCTGATGCTGGACGGGGTTCTGGAGTTTGAAATCCGGTTTCTGGATGAGAACGGTAACTGGCAGGAGCAATGGCCGGAAGATGATGCTCTGGCGCAGATGACGCCGGGAACCCGACCCGACATCTCATTGCCTCGCGGGATTGAGATTACACTGGAACATGAACGCTTTGGTGAGTTGGTCCGCACGTTCAGTTTGCCGGATTTTGAACCGTCGCAGGCTCAGGCGGTGATCAATCAGCAACAGGAGACCCAGGCCGAGTCGGAAGATGACGCGACTGAAGACGGATCTGGCCAGGCCGCGGGCGGGGTGACCGGCAATGATTAAGTTTGCCGGGAGCAGGCAGCAGGGCGTCGCCCTGATCATGGTGCTGTTGGCGATGGCTCTGGTGGTATTGATGGCATCGGGCATGACCCGCCAGCAAAGCCTGCGGGTGTTCAAGGCTGGCCATTACCTGGCCCAGCAACAAGGCCAGAGTATTGCTCTGGGTGCCGAGGAATTTGCCAAGCGTATTCTGGTTCGGGACTACGAAGAGGATAAGGAAAACAGTGTGATGGTCGACAGCCCGGATGAGTTCTGGGCCATGCACGCTGCCATTCTGCCTCTGGACGACAGTGGTGTTGCCGAGGTCCAGATCGATGATCTTGGAGGAAGAATCAACCTGAATAATCTGGTTACCGCGAGCGGAGAAGTGGACCCCATCACCAAAGACCGGCTCACCCGGTTATTTCGTGCTCTGGGTATCACCGGCCTCACCGTAGACCCGCTCATTGACTGGATGGACGCCGACGACCAGGCCATCAGTGCTTATGGCGCCGAAGACGGCCAGTATCTGATGGCAGACCCTCCGTATCGCACTGGCAACCAGCCCTTTGTTTCCATTACCGAGTTGCGTCTGATTGAGGGCATGACCGAGGAAATCTATGCTGCGCTGCGGCCTCATCTGGTGGCGCTGCCAGTCTCCGGCGTCGGCATTAACGTGAATACCGCGACGGCCCAGGTTCTGATGAGTCTGCACGAGGATATGAATGAGGCTCAGGCGGAATCGATTATTGCCAAGCGCGAAGAAGAACGATTCGAAAACCTTCAGGATTTCCTGGCACTGCCGGAGTTCTCGGGGATGGGGCTGAAAGCCAACGGGTTAACGCTTCAGACCCGTTTTTTTGAAGTTGTCTCACGGATTACCTACGATAATCGTGTCGTCAATATGGTCAGCACCGTGTATAGAAACCCGGAGGGCGAAGTCCGGACGGTTCACAGGGATACCGGGCAGAAGAATCGCATTACCAAGGAACCTTACACTTTCTCAGAAGGATAACCATGTCTTACCGCCTTTTTGTCCGGCCGGTGCCTCCGTATGCGGACCCGGACCAGAGCCCCGATGCCCAGCTGTTCAGCTGGGTGCTCCAGGATGCCAGTGGCGATGCTCAGGCCAGAGGCACGGCTGATACACGGGAGCATATCGAGCAAACGCTGGCACAGAATGCGCTGGAGAAAGTGCTGCTGATCGGACTGATTCCCGGTGATGAGGCAGTTTTCTGTCTGGCGGATATACCGGCGAAACAGACCCGTTTTATTCAGCAGGCCTTGCCGTATGCCGTTGAGGAGCAGATAGCCCAGGACATTGACTCGGTTCATCTCGCGCTGGGGCCGCACACGCCTGAGGGCTACCGGGTTGCTGCCATCGATCGCGAGCAGATGGCTCGCTGGCGCCAACTGTTTTCTGGCTGGTACCACGCCCGTCTGGAGGCCGTCTATCCAGACGCTTCACTGTTGCCAGCGGCGGAATCCGGATGGGTCATCTGCCTGGATGCAGAGTCGGCACTTCTGCAGAGCCAGCGGGGAGAGTGGCTGCGCATGCAGGCAGATAATCTTCCGCTGCTTGCAGTGACACTTGCTGCGCCTTCGTCTGACGAAGTGGTGGCCGAAATTCCGGTGCAGCTATATGGCACCGAGGCAGATCTGGACGCGAGCCAGGCCCTGGTGAGCGAGCTTTCGGGAACCACCGGGCTTCTTCGTATCGAAAAGAAGCCGTTGGAGTTTTCAGTAACCGAGTTCCTGGCGTGGTCGTACCACCATCACCTGAGCCAGCCCATTAATCTGTGCCAGGGGGCGTTCGCGTTCAAGGCGGAGGGCAGCAGCCCCCTGAAACCCTGGAAGCCGCTTATCGCCGTAGCATCACTCTGGTTCGTGATCCAGATGGGGCTGGAGATCGGTATGGGAATCTACCAGCAGCAGCAAGCGGAGCAGCTTGAAAGCCAGGCCATGGCAGTTTACCGGAATGCCTTTCCCTCGGACCGCCGAACCCATGCCGGAAACGTACGACGTGTGATCGAAGGCCAGTTACGGGTTGCTGGCTCCCAGGGCTCTGACGTCGATTTTATCACCCTGATGAAATACACCGGCGATCAGTACGGCCGGCTGCAGAATCCCGGAGCTGTTACCTTTAACTCGATCAACTACAGCCGGAGCCGGGGCGAACTCGTGGTGGATATCCGGGCCGACAGTTATGATCGGTTAAGCCGTCTGCGTAACGGACTGGCCAGCGAAGGGCTGCAGGCCCAGATCGGTTCCGTGGTCAACGAATCCAGCGGCGCCCGAGGCCGCCTCACGGTCTCAGGAGGATAAGCCCATGTGGTCACGCATCAAGGATCAACCAGCCGTGGGCAAACTGATTGCTCGCTATGATCAGTTACCCACCCGCGACCGTCAGGCATTGACTGCTCTGGGTATAGCCCTGTTGCTGGCATTGATTTATCTGCTGATCTGGCAGCCGGTGACTCAGTTTCATGACCGGGCTGCCTCGAGTCGTGAGAATGCCGCAGAACTCCTGGCCTGGATGCGGGCTAACGAGACGACCATTCAGCGCCTGGGCTCGGCTGGTGGCGCAGCGACAACTGCGGCAGGGGCTGACAAGCCGGAAGACGGGCGGGCATTGATGGCCCTGGTGACTCGTTCAGCCGGAGAGGCGGGGCTTTCTTTGCAACGCTTCGAGCCCAGCGGTGAGGGTGCCATCCGGGTCTGGCTTGAAAACGCCGCCTATGCGGATGTGGCAGCCTGGCTTGAGCGTTTGCACAGTAATCATGGCGTGGTGATTGACCAGGCCGCACTTGATCGGGGCAATGGGCCCGGGCAGGTATCCGTGAGGCTTACGCTGGCGATCTGACCGGCAAGCGTGACCCCACACTAGCGAGGGAGCAACACGATGGCAGACAACAACAATAATGCTGAAGCTGTTCTGGTTCGCCTGGACGAGACGGCACGAAACGAGGCCCAGTCGGTGCTTTTTCATGCCTATCGGGAGGAGCCGACATTCCAGTACCTGTTCGATCACCGGAAACCCGGTTACAGCCAGAGGGTGAGGGCGACCATCCGGGAACTGATCGACCTTTATCTGGAGCTGAATCAGGATGCCATCGGTGTGATGGTGGACGAAACACTGGTCGCGGTTGCGTTTGTAGGTGAGCCGGAACTCAGGCTGAATCTGGCAGACCAGCTTGGCTGGCGGGTGCGTATGGTTCTGACGGCGGGCTTTTCATCTACGCGCCGGTATCTGGAGTATCATCGCAGGATTCGCGACCTTTTGCCGCAGAGGCAGGCGCATCAGTTGCCGTTGATGGGAGTCAACCCAAAATACCAGCACAAGGGGTATGGTCGGATGTTGCTGCAGGCAGTGGAGCGCCTGTGTGAGGAAACCCCCCGGGGCAGTGGATTGGTGCTCGATACCGGGAACAGCCGTTACCTGCCGTTTTATGAATCCGAGGGGTTCCGAAGCCTGGGCAAGATCCGGCTTGGTGATTTTGAAGACCACGTGTTGTTCCGGGAAGTGCTCGCAGACGAAGATCAGTCGAGTGAGCCCCGGCAGCAGCAATCTTGAAGTAAACAGGAGAAACAGTGTCTGAGAGCCATGATTTTGATCTGATCGTTATCGGGGCCGGTTCCGGCGGTGTCCGGCTCGCCCGCATGTCGGCCCAGCGCGGTGCGCGGGTGGCGGTGGTTGAATCCCGTTATCTGGGAGGAACCTGCGTTAACGTGGGTTGTGTTCCGAAAAAACTCTTTGTCTATGGAGCGCACGTCAGGGAAGAGCTCGAAGATGCAAATGGATATGGCTGGTCTGTGCCAACAGACGATGTCTCGTTTGACTGGCCAACGCTGGTCGCCAACAAGAATGCCGAGATAGAGCGCTTGAATGGCATTTATGGCCGATTGCTCGAGAATGCCGGCGTCACCATCATTGAGGGTACGGCCAGTCTCCGCGACCCTCACACGGTGATCGTTGGTGATAGAGCTTTTTCGGCAGCGCACATCACAGTTGCCACGGGCAGCTGGCCAGTGGTTCCGGATGTTCCCGGCAAGGAATTTCTGCTCACCTCCAATGAGATGTTTTACCTGCCACAGTTACCTCGCCACGCCGTGGTCTGGGGCGGTGGTTACATTGCCGTCGAGTTCGCCGGCATTCTCGCGGGTCTTGGTGTGGAGACCACGCTGCTGTACCGGGGCGAGCTGTTCCTGCGAGGGTTTGACGAGGATATCCGCAAGTTCACGGAACAGGAGATGCGCAAGAAAGGCGTGGATCTCCGGTTCAATGTCACGATTGAATCTGTCGAGCAGTTGAATGCTCACTACCAGGTGAATCTGAGCGATGGCAGCAGCATGGAGACCGGGCTGGTTATGGCTGCGACAGGTCGCCGCGCGCTCGTAGACGGACTCGGGCTGACCGATCTGGGAGTGGAACTCAATGCTTCGGGTCATGTTGAGGTGAACGATCATTTCCAGACGGCGGTACCGTCCATCTCCGCCCTTGGTGATGTCATCGGAACGCCGCAGCTAACGCCGGTTGCGCTGGCGCAGGCCATGGTGCTGTCCCGGCGGCTGTTTGGTGATGGCCAGGGTGATATGGACTACAGCGCAATACCGACCGCTGTCTTCTGTCAGCCTAATATCGGAACGGTCGGGTTGACCGAGAAAGAAGCGCGGGACGCGGGGCATTCGCTGCGGATTTACCGTTCCGAGTTTCGCCCCATGAAGTACACCCTGAGCGGCCGTGATGAGCGCTGTCTGATGAAGCTGATTGTGGATGATAGTTCAGACAAGGTACTGGGCGCCCATATGGTTGGGCCGGATGCCGGTGAAATCATCCAGGGACTGGCGGTGGCTATTAAAGCCGGTGCCACCAAGGCCCAGTTTGACGCTACGATGGGCATTCACCCGACATCCGCTGAAGAGTTTGTCACCATGCGAGAGCCGGTGGCCTGACAGGGTGGATAGCGCCGGAGTGCAAAGCCTGCCAGCTCCGGCGCTCGTTATTACACGCGAATCCAGCGAGAGAGTACCTCCCGCAACGTATCCCTTCGCACGGGCTTGGTCAGATAGTCGTTCATACCTGCTTCTTTGCAGGCTTTCTCAGTATCCTCAGACACATCGGCGGTCAGTGCGATAATGGGTACGCCGCTCTGACCATTTCCCTGTTCCCAGTCGCGGATCATACGGGTGGCATCATAGCCATCCATTACTGGCATCTGGCAGTCCATCAGAATGACATCATAACCTTCGTGGTCATTTTTGATTCGTCTAACAGCATCGGTACCATTGGTCACGCATTCGGTCTGGAATCCGAACTTCCGCAACAGCGCTTCCGTTACTTTCTGGTTCACCAGGTTATCCTCGACCACCAGGGCCCGGGCGGTACCGGTCACCTGTTCCCGTGGCTCATCGGTTGGAGGATTCTGATAGGCTAGCTCGAAAGGCAGCTCGAACCGGAATGAGGATCCCTGGCCGATGTCGGACTCCACCTGCACATGCCCACCCATCAATTCGACCAGGCGCTGAACCAGCGACAGCCCAAGCCCTGTGCCACCGTGAGCCCGGTTATCGCCGGCGTCCAGCTGCTCAAAGCTGTTGAAGACACTTTGCAGTCGTTCCGCAGGAATACCAGAGCCTGAATCCTTAACCGAGCATTGGACGAGTACGCAGTGGTTTTCAAGCTCAAGCCAGTTCACCCGGATGCCGACGAATCCTTCGCTGGTGAACTTCAGTGAGTTGTCGATCAGCCCGGCAAGAATCTGCCTCACCCGCGGCGCATCTCCAAGCACGGCAGGATGCCGTGGCCATTCACCGAGGAACTGGAGATCCAGGCTCAGCCCCTGCTTTTCTGCGGCGTGACGGTAGGAGGCGACGCAATTGGTGAACAGGCTCTGAAGATCGAAGGCCTGTTGGTCCAATACCAGATTGCCATTGTCCATTCTGGCGTAGTCCAGGATATCGGAGATCACGGTCAGCAGGTCTTCCGTGGATTGCCGGGCCGTGGTCAGGTAGTCGCTCTGGCGCTTGGTCAACGGCTCTTCATGAATCAGGTCAACCATGCCGAGCACGCCGTTCAGGGGAGTCCGAAGTTCGTGGCTCATGGTGGCAAGAAACTCTGACTTGGCCTGGCTGGCGTGTTCCGCTTTCTCCCGGGCACTTTCAGAAATCGCCAGTGTCTGGTCCCGGGCAGACCGAAGTTGTTCCAGATGAACTGCGAGTTCGTTCAACTGTTGCTGTATCTCCGCAATTTCCCGGGCACTGCCCTTGCTGGAGACCGGTTGCGTGGTGTAGTCACCAACAATCAGCTTGCCAACGCGGCTGGACAGTTGTCGCATGGGCTGAAGGATATTGTTCAGGAAATGGTTTGCCAGCAGCAGGCTGAACACCAGCAAGGCAAAGCCCACGGTCAGGGAGCTCCAGAGAATATCCTGCCTTCGGGTTTCCAGAACGTCGGGGTTCACCCCGACTTGCACCAGTCCCACCCGAAGCGATCCGGAATTGAAGTTCCAGCCGCCGGTAAACCAGTCACCCGCTCCACCAGAACCGATCTCCAGTGGTTCCTGCAGAATCTCGGCGTCATAGATGTCGAAGATTCCGTCTGCTGTATGTTCCGATTCGATACCTCGGCTGACAAAACCGAGCTCTTCGCCAACGACGTCGGTCACGCGAATCCAGTCTGCTTTGCTGCGTTTCAGGGACTGCCCGAGGACCTGCTCCAGAGCCGTTGAGTTACCGGAGACCACGGCATACTCAAGTGCTGGGGCGAGGCTGTCTGCGAGCATCTGACTGCTTTGGGCCAGATCCAGACGGGCATCTTCGAGACGGGCTGAGGTAAAGAAAACCATCAACGCCACAAAAATCACGACCGCGGGCAGGGCGCCAAGCAGGAGAAGGCGCCGCGAGAGCGACATGCCGGGAGTGTTGGCTGTGTTGCTCATTGGCCGGCCTCCTGGTTGTTCTCGCTAATCATGTTTTGTACCGCCTGGGCAATCCACTCCCGTTCTGGCATCGGGATGTTCAGGGATCGCGCAACCTGCTGGTTTACCTCAACCCGGTATTCGTCCGGGTAGGTTGGCGCCGGGAAGGTACCGGAGTCGAAATAGGCTATCAGGTGACCGGCTGCAAGCTCAGCCATCTCAATGAACGGCGCGTAGCTGGAGGCGAGGGCGCCGGCCTTGACGTAGGCCTGGCTCGGGCCGATCAGGATCTTGTTCCTGCGATAGGCGGTTAGCAGAATGTGTTTGATATTGCGTGGGTTGTAAATGGCATCATCCTGTCCGGCAAGCAGAAAATCACCGAAGCTGAGGGCACGAATCAGGCTTGGGATAAGTTGATCCTCGGTATCGGCAATAAAGACCTTGGCCTCCAGGCCGTAGGGTGCCAGTTGATCGATGAGGGGTTCGTAAAGTTCTACGCTTTCGGTCGTGGCAAGCAAGGCGACGCGGGTTGCCTGGGGCAGGATGACCTTGCCGGTCAAGGCTTGCCGTAATAAGGGCGCATCGTAATAGACGGCAGAAACCTGGCCGGAAAATCGTGTGGTATACCCCTCGATGAAATCCTTATCAACCAGTAATGCCAAAACCGGAAGATCTCTGTTGGCCTGGCGCACCCGTGAGAATGCGGCAGGCCCTATTGCGATCACTGGTTCATTCTCGAGAACGGCGAGCTGGCTTTCAGTCAGTGGCTCCAGTGTGACCTGGTCGCCAAGCTGTTCTGTCAGCAGGCGAGCAACGTGGTCATCCAGAGCCGCGTTTCCAGATCCAGCAATATAGGCTGATCCGGTCCCCGATTCCTGGCCTAGCGCGAGACCAGAATTCACGAACAGCAAAGCCATCAGCCAGACCAACATAGAGGTGAATCTGGCAAGTTTGAGTGTACGGCCCGTTGTAACGTTACCGTTAGGGTTGAGCATCGTCTGACAGCTGGCCCATTCCATTGACTGTTTAGTTTCCTGCCCTGCACACCGTCAAAAGCGAATACCGGCTTCAACAAAAAACTGGTTATGATCTTCGATGTTGTTGTCTGAGCTTAGCTCAGGTTCCCGGTTCAGGTAATGTTGCATGGATAGCGCGATTTCAGCCGTATAACGGGGCTGGAATATCTGTTTCACCAACCGGGTATCAAAGCGTTCAAACCGGGTGTTGAATTCGTCGGCCCAGTAAAATGCACCAGACCACTTAAAGCCTGCGGGAAGATCCTGAATAATCGCCAGGCTACCCGAGTGCCGGACAGACATCCGCTCCAGCAGTTCGGTCATGTAGCGCTGCTCGTTTTCGTTTACCGTGCCGTCAGATTCCAGAATCGGCGCGCCGGTATACCAGGTCTCCTGATCAAGATAACCGTAGCTTGCTCGAAGCAGGGTGCCGGGAAAATCGAGGCTGGCTTCAACCTCAAAGCCCTTCTGGTCAACGGCCACGTTGTTTTCCAGCGTCCACTCCTTGAGCTGGATAACGCCACTGATCATGTCTCTGAGCTCATCGCGAAAGCCTCTGACTTCAAGCGAGAACAACGCTTGATCCAGAGGAAACTGCCCGAAGTAGCTGATTTCGTGAGAGGTTATGGTCTCCTCCTCAAGATCGTTACCCAGTGTGAGGATACCTGTTTCCTGGGCGGCGTCCTCAATCGTGACGCGGCGACCATCAAGGTCAGAATAGATTGCCGGTCTGACATTACGCAGGGTGTATCCCCAGTCAGGGCTTTGTTCAAAGCCATCAGGAGTTCTGACAGCCTGGGAGAACACAAACCTCAGGGCGTGGTTATTGTTCACCACGAAGTTTGCGGCTGCGCGGGGAGAGAAATAGCTGTCGCCTGTGGTGCTGGTTCGCTCCCAGTTGCCGCCGGCATTAAAGGTGACCCATTGCCAGGGACTGTATTCCAGGTTGCCGAACAAGCGGGACTGATAGTTGTTTCCGCGCCCGTTGAAGTAGGTTTCTGAACGGAAGATATCTTTACGGAAACCCGCGCCGGAAACCAGTTTCAGGCTGTCGCTGACAATCAGCGTATCCTGAGCTTCCAGTTCAATCCGGGTATCTTCGGAATCTGCATCCACTACTGCAAAAGCGTCGGGACCGCCCTGGGATATGAAACAGCGCCGTTCCCGCCCGCCGGCCGTGTACGTGTACTCGTACAATGGAGTGTTGTTTCGGAGGCATTCCACCGTGCTGTCCGGGAAACTGATGGCATATTCCTGGCGCCGGTCAAAGTTCTCAACGCTGGCCTGCAAGTGGATGAAATGCTCGCTTGAGAAACTATGGTTGAGCTTGCTTTGCAGATAGTAGTCCCGCACGTCGATGTCCGGATGGTCCAGCGGATTGAGTTCGCCGCTTTTGTCCTTGTCCTGGTATTTGGTGCCATCGACCACGCCGCCCTGAAGTTCCAGGTTAGTCCCCGGCGTAAATGTCAGTCGAGAATCGTAGATAAAAGAGTTGATATCGTGGCCATCATTGAACGGGAAGCGTTCATCGTCATCGACCTGATAATCAAATCCGTCGAACTTGCGTCTCTCGAAACTCAGGCGCCAGTCGTAACTCGAATCCGCATTGCCGGTGGAGGCAAACGTGCGCAGGTAGCCTCTGGAGCCACTGGTGACCGTCGTTTCCAGGTTGGCGCTGTCCGCAGGATCCCGAGTAATGATGTTGATGGTGCCCAGAAATGCGTTGATACCATAGGCGGCCGAATTCGGTCCTCTGGCAACCTCAATGCGCTCGATCAGCTCGAGGGGCACAGGCATGGTTTCCCAGTCCATGTCGGACAGGGTTGCCCGGTGAGCCGTCCGGCCGTCTACCAGAACCTGCATTCTCCGCTGTTCGTAGTGGACTGTGCCGTGGTAGGTAACCACGGGCTGATGGCTGCCAACAAAGTTCACCACCATGCCTGGCACCAGCCGGAAGACTTCATACAGGCTTCTGATACCCAGGTCCCGAATCAGGTCTCCGGCAATCACCGTCGTACTGCCGGGCACTCGGGTTTTGGGCTGCCGCAGTCTGGTGGTGGTCAGCACTTCCGGTATCGCGGCGTTCAAGCCGGGAATACTGTCCTCGAAACCGGAATCGAGAGTTTGTGCGGTGCCGGGTAATGCCGTCCCGCTCAGGGCCGCAGAGAGAGAAACCGACAACCATATGCGTCCTTGCAAGCGATGAAGAGAGCGTTGCTTTGCAAACAGGTAATTCGTAATGGCCATGTGTGTCGTTCTATAATTTGCCGAGATGAAAATATTGTTATGGTTCTCAACTAATCCTAAGTGAGAGAGCCTCGTTTGTCTCTATAAAGAATACAGATTTTCCATTATCGGAGTTGCTGTTGTATGAACTGTTGGGATCTTCTCGGAATCGAGCCGACGGGCGACCAGGATCGGATACGCCAGGCCTACGAGCGTCAGTTGAAGTTTGCGTCAGGCGATGAGGCTCAAGCCCTGGAGCGGGCCTACCGTGAAGCGACCGGTGGCGCGGAGCCCCAATCGACGGCCAATGCGCCGGACGGGGGCCCGTCATCAAGCCCGACAGACAATGATTCCGGACAACTCCGCTATGAAGACGCTGATTCCCGGGCGCTGACGTCCGAAGAGGCCCAGGTTACCCGGGAAGTCATTATCCAGATCAGGGCGTTGATGAACGATAATTACCGCCAGCAGGACGTTGCTATCTGGAAGGCCATCCTGTGTGAACCCCCGGCAGATCGTGTTGATGTTCGCCGGGAGATTGGTCGCCAGTTGGAGCCCCAGGTTCGCCCGCTGGCAGAAAACGGCGCGCTTCCGGCTCCGGTCGCGCGCTTTCTGGGGGACTGGTTCGAGTGGTTCAGCCTGAAAGATGTTGTTGAAGAACCGGATCCACGGACTTACCCGGAGTCGGATATGCTATCTGGCCGAGGCATGGGGGAGGGGGAAAGCGATTCCGCCGACCAGCCTCCACAGATGGTCAATTTCTGGCCGGCGGTTATTGGCTGGATTGTGGGTTTAGCGATTCTGGCAACCATTTTCGGAGGCATGGGCGGGGGCTGATTTTGCCTGTTGAATTTTCTCACGATACTTCTGCGCAAGAATGGCCCCGACAATCACCTGGATCTGGTTGTAGCACATAATCGGCAACACGATCATGCCAAACCCCGGATGGCCAGAGAACAGCACTTTGGCCATCGGCAATCCAGATGCCAGGCTCTTCTTCGAACCACAGAAAACCACCGCGGCTTCATCCTCCAGACTGAACCCCAGCTTTCTCACCATCAATCGAGCGATCAGCATAAACAGCCCCAACAAGCCGAAGCAGATCAGAATCGCCAGGACGATGGCCTGTACCGGAAGGTTCTGCCACAACCCGCTAACCACGGAGTGAGAGAAGGCGGAGTATACGATGATCCAGATCACACACTGGTCATAGCGCGCCATCAGTGACTCATTGCGTGACAGGTAGCCGCCGAGCCAGGGGCGCAGGGCATGGCCAACCGCAAATGGCAGCAGTAGCTGAAGCACGATGTCTTTCAGTGCCACGGCAACCGAGAACTCTCCGGCACCCGAGGTGGATACCAGGAGCAGCAACAGAAACGGTGTCAGCATCATGCCGAACACATTGGATGCGGCCGCACTGCAGATGGCAGCCGGTACGTTGCCCCGGGCCATGGCGGTGTAGGCAATCGAAGAAGATACAGCGGATGGAAGTACGCCCAGATACAGAAAACCCAGCCCCAGGTCTTTGGGCATCCACTCGGGCGCAATAGTGTTCAGCTCATTGACCGGCAGTACGGCAAGGGGGAAAAACACGAAGGTGAGGGCGGTAATCAGGATGTGCAGCCGCCAATGGGTGGCGCCGTCGATGATCTGCTGTCTGGACAGGGCTGCGCCATGAAAGAAAAACAGTAAGGCCACTGCGATGGTGCCTGCGGTGCCGAGCGCTTCTGCCGCCTGTCCCGTCACCGGCAGGAACGAGGCGAGAACAATGGCGCCAAGTAACAGCAGGGTAAAGGTGTCTATCCGGAATTTCACAGCTTACTCCTTACCACTGAGGGCATTGAGGCTTGGTGTCAGAAGCGCCCTCGACAGTGCCTCCGCTTTATCGGCATCTTTCCGGCGAATGGCTGCCAACAGCAGTTCGTGGGCTTCCTGGCTGGGTTCCGGGAGGTCTGAATCCATTTCGGTTCGCTCGATGGTCTGGCTGACCGCGTGAGAGAAATAGTCGTAGAGCTCAATCAGGGCAGAATTGTGAGATGCACGCACCAATGAGTGATGAAACCGCTCGTCGTGCCGTATACGGTCCGTAATGACTTCTCCGGCCGCCGCTCGCGCATCCAGGGCCTCGGTCATGGCTTTAAGGTCCGCTTCGTTGCGGCGCCTTGCTGCCAGGCGCGCCGCTTCCGTCTCCAGCGTAATCCGGACCTCAATCTGCTCTGCCAGTCGGCTCCGGGCAATTCTCCTAAGTGTTTCTCCGGCGTCCCTGTTTGCGCGCACGTAGGTCCCGTCTCCCTGTCGGGTTTCCAGCATGCCAACGTGCACCAGAACCCTTACGGCTTCGCGGATTGTATTGCGACTGATCCCTAAAGCCTCCGAGAGCTCTGCCTCGACGGGTAAGCGAGTACCTACCGGCCATTCCCCGCTCTCAATCGTTTTCCGGAGACTGTCAATGGCGGTTTCGACCAGCGAACCTTTGCGGATTGGTGTCAGCATAATGGATCATCCCTCTATATGGTGATCCAATCATCCTATGTATAAGAGCGCGGTTCAACCCTGGCGTTGAAATTCATGAGAGACCTCGGCGGGGCGGTTCCGTGCTGCCGGGCTCAGGCGTTCACCGGGTCAAGAAACTGGTAGTCGGCGGTATCCACTGACCGGGTCGCAAACCGGTAACTGAAGGTGAAGCCGGGCCAGTTCACGGTGTTTCGCCCATGCTCGTCCAGATACCAGGAGCTGCAGCCAGCATCCCATACACTGCCTTCCAGGCCGCGCTGGACCACCTGGCAGTATCGGCTCTGGCGATCCTCCCGCACATCCATGGCCGCGCCGGGGTAGCGGGAGAGGGCGTCCAGGGCACTTAACACGTACCGGTACTGAGATTCGAGCATGAACAGTATCGAATTGTGGGCCAGGTTGGTATTCGGGCCATAGAGCATGAAAAGATTGGGGAATCCGCTGACTGAGATGCCTTTGAAGGCTTTGCTGCCGTTGGTCCACGCGTCATTCAGCGTCAGACCCTCACGGCCGGCAATGTGGATGGGCGAGAGAAACTCGCTGGCCCGAAAGCCAGTACCGAAGATGATGATGTCGGCAGGCCGGTGCTCGCCTGTTTCAGACACAATCCCGGTCTCGTCTATTCGGGCGATGCCGTCTGTGAGCAAGTTCACGTGGGGCTGATTGACCGCTCGGTACCAATCATTGGATATAAGGATTCGCTTGCAGCCAATGCGGTAATCGGGAATCAAATGGTGGAGCTTATCCGGGTCTGTTACCCAGCGGCGGGCTTCTTTCCGGGCCTGGTGGGCGAACAGATCCAGAATCCACGAGAAACGGGTAAATGCCAGAGCCCGGGATTCGTTCTTCCAGTAGATGAGGCCCCGGTAGAGTCGGTCCCACAGTGGCAGCTTTTTAAACAGTGCTTGCTCAAACTGGTGAAACGGCCGGTCCGGCTTGGGCAATACCCAGGCGGCTGAGCGCTGGTAAAGGTCCAGTTGCCCGACCAGTGGCGTAATTTCGGGCACAAACTGAATCGCGCTGGCGCCGGTTCCTATTACCGCAACGCGCTTGTTGCGAAGCTCGGTGTGGTGCTGCCATCGGGCGGAGTGAAAGCAGGCGCCCCGGAAGGTCTCGAGCCCCGGAATGTTCGGTATGGCTGGCCGGTTCAACTGGCCAGTGGCGGTGATTAACACGTCGGCGTTGAATGTGTCGCCGGTTTCGGTCACCACGCGCCACTGGTTGCTGTGATCGTCAAATGTTGCGGACGTTACCGCCTGATTGAACTGGATGTGAGGCTCCAGTTGGTATTTGGTAACACAGGCTTCCATGTATTCGAGGATTTCAGGCTGAGCTCCGAATTTCCGGCTCCAGTCGTGTTTGGGCTCGAACGAGTAGGAGTAGAGGTGGGACTGAACATCGCAGGCCGCGCCGGGGTATGTGTTGTCACGCCAGGTTCCGCCCACACCGCCGGCTTTTTCCAGCAGAGTCAGGTCCGTAAATCCTGCCTGTTTGAGTTTGATGGCCATACCGATTCCGCCGAATCCGGTACCGATAATGAGAACAGAGGGTTTTCGGGTGCGAGCGTGGACCATGGATAATCCTTGTTATTGTTGTACACCAACGACTATAACGGCCCGTTTGTGTAATACATAGGCCGAATCAACCAGATTGATTGTCCGAAAAGGTCAGTAACTCCTCGGCTTTCTGAGCCATCAACTCCCGCAATACCGGCGACTCAAACTGGCGCCGGATACGAATGGCGTAAAACTCCTCGAATACGCCGGGCAGGGCGCCGTAGTCTTTCAACTCGCCGTTTCTCAACTCATCCCGGACCACCACCGGCGGCAGTATGGCGTAGTGGCCGCTGTCCCGGGTCAGCAAACGCATCATGGCCATGTCGTCAACTTCAGCGATGATTACAGGGTGAATGTGGTGGTGATCACAGAGCTGATCGAAGGCCTGCCGGATGTTGTTGTCAGGCCCGGGCAGAATCAGAGGTCGGTCGCGCAGAATATCGGGAAACCCGGGGGCATCCTGGCTGCCCGGTGGCCCGATTACGCTGACCGACTGGCGGGCTATACGGCGTGAGCGCCAGGGCGTTTCTTCGTCACCTTGTACTGGCTGATTCGACAGAATCAGATCGAGTCGGTGCGCTGATAAACGGCGAAGAAGGTCGTCAAGGCTCCCGCTTTGCAGCTTGAGCTCCAGATCTTTTCGTCCCAGCAGGGGCCGCAGGAAGCCTTCCTGAAAGTTTCTGGAGAGGGTTGCGACCGCACCGACTTTCAGAGTTTCCCGGTTGGCCTGACGCCCGGTACGAAACAGCGCCTCCAGTTCCTCCCCCTGGCGGAAAATCTCCTCAGCGTAGGTAAAGGCTACCCGCCCGGCCTCCGATAGTCGCAGTCGCCGCCCCTCCCGGACAAAAAGATCGTAGCCAAGGCTTTCCTCCAGCTTTCGTATCTGGCCGGACAATGCGGACTGTGAGATATGCAGTGATTCGGCTGCCCGGGTGAGGTGTCCGGTTCGAGCCACAGTCCAGAAATAGTAGAGGTGATGGTAGTTCAGACGCATGGTGGTCTCTTGTCTGTTCTTTAAAAGTGAACGATTTGATCTTTATAAACCATTTTATGTATGAGTGCATTAACGGCAAAGTAGGCGTGAACCTGAAGGAGCCCAACATGACAACACTTACCACGACTGCTTCGCTCGTGCTGTTGATGGCCTGGCTGGCCCTGCCTGTTGCCCTGCTGGCGCTGGCTGGATTCGCCAACTGGACGAAAAACCCTCTCAAACTGGCTCATTGCTGGCGCCTGGCGGAAAGCGGTTTCAGGCTGTTGCTGCTGGCAACTGCCACCATTGGTGCAGTCCTGTTGTTTGACCGGCTGGTGTTTGATACCGGTCTGCCGGAGCTCGGCATTCGACTGGGGTTGTACCCGGACGGTCTGGCGGTATGGATGGCTCTGATGGTCTGTTTCATTGCCTGGGTCATTCTTCGTTATACCCGGGACTACCTGCGTGGCGACCCGGCTTATAATGCGTTTTTGCCCTGGTTCCTCACTACAGTGGTCAGTGTACTGGTGCTGGTGTTTACCGATCACCTGCTGGTGCTGGCTGGGGCCTGGGTGGGTGTAAGCCTCTCATTGCACCAGCTCCTGACGCTGTATGCGGAAAGGCCACAGGCTCGCCTCGCGGCAGCTCAGAAATTTATTGCCAGCCGGCTTGGCGATGCCGCCATTCTGGCAGCCGTACTGTTAATCTGGAATCACTACGGCAGCTTCCGCATCCCTGAAATCTATGCTTTGGGCGAAGACCTGGGCCGTGAATCCCAGTCGCTTACCATCGCTTCTGTTTTGCTGGCGGTGGCTGCTGCGCTCAAATGTGCCCAGCTACCGTTCCACGGTTGGCTGATCCGGGTGATGGAAGCTCCCACCCCTGTGTCAGCACTTCTGCATGCGGGCGTAGTCAACCTGGGCGGTTTCCTTTGGCTGCGACTGTTCCCGGTGTTTGAAGGCTTCACGGCAGGGCACATGATCCTGCTGGTTGTTGGCGGGGCAACCGCCATCGTCGCCGTGTTCACCATGATGACCCAGAATTCAGCGAAACATGGCCTG
Source organism: Marinobacter sp. tcs-11 (assembly GCF_002049515.1). NCBI lineage: Bacteria > Pseudomonadati > Pseudomonadota > Gammaproteobacteria > Pseudomonadales > Marinobacteraceae > Marinobacter > Marinobacter sp. tcs-11. The sequence goes on from NZ_LLYU01000018.1 coordinate 42,360, forward strand.
GTCTGGTCCACGAATGCCCAGATGGGCTTCATGCTGTTCGAGATTGCGCTGGGCGCCTACACGCTGGCACTACTGCACCTGCTGGCTCACTCCCTGTACAAGGCGCACTCGTTCCTGGCCGTTGGCCGTACCGTCAAAGTCTCCCGGATTGCGTTTTCAGAGCAAATCAGCAAGTCGCAAGCCGGTCTCGCACTGCTGGCCTCTGGTCTGGCCGCCGCCCTGCTGTGGCAGGCCCCACAACTGGTGGCCCACAAGCCGGTACTGGCGGCCTTGCTGGTGTTCGCCGTTGGCGCTGCCGTTCTGGGTACACCGGGAGCAAGCCAAAAAGGCGCCCGTGTCGTCGTGTTGCTGCTGGCCGTTACCCTGGTCCCCCTGTACGGGGTGCTTAACTGGCTGCTGAGCACCGCTTTGCCTCAGACCGCGCACACAGCCTTGCCGGTTGGTGCTGAGTGGTTCGCCTGGGTAATTCTGGCCGTGCTGTTTATGTTGTCGCTGGTGCTATTCGCCCGCCCGCAGGGCGTGGTGGCGCAGAAGCTCCACTGGCACTTCAGCCAAGGACTCTATCTCGACAAGCCTTTCGAAAAGCTTACCCGCCGCTGGGCACAAACCTGGCTCAATGCCCACGGTAAACCGGCCGACATCCGATTGCGGCACGGGGCTCTGACTGGAGAAAGATCATGAACGCACCTGTTACGTATTCTGCTTCCTGTGAACAGGTCATTCCGGAGCTTGTTAATGAAGCCTGCGAACGAATTGCGCCCATCTGGCCGTTAGATCGCTGGATCGCAGTTAACCCCTGGTGGGGCAGCAGGACTGGACCTGTCGAAAAGGTTTCCCGAGAACTGGACAACCTGTTCGGGGCAGGGTTGTTGATGCCTCCGGCTTTCTACCGGGAAGCCTGGGATGGCGGTCGTATTCAGCGTCCGCACCTTGAGGAAGCTGCCCGCGAAGCGGGTTTGAAAGATGATAGCCAGGCGCTCCTGGCCCAGCTTTCCGGGGCGGCATCAAATCAGCCCGGGTTTGTGTCGGCTCTTGGTTACACCCGCCGTGGTCAACAGGAACCGTCCCTCGAGGAGGTCCGGGAAGAGATCGGCCGCGCCTGTGCGCGCTACTTCGACCTGCGTCAGAATCGCTGGCGGGTTTCTGGTACAAAACAGGATCTGTATCAGTTCTGGCTTAGTCAGTCCGGACGCTCACTGGCCCGGAAAGCCAGCATGGAAATGTTGCTGAAGCCTGACTGGCAGGAAGCCGCTACAACGGTAGCTCGTGAGCTGCCTTACAGCAGCCGCCAACTGCCCCTGGTGATCCACCATTTGCTCGGACAGTTGCTGGGCTGGGCATCCTGGTGCAGAGGTGTGGACTGGCGAGCAGCACTGGGCGATCCTCATGAAAGCGGTACCGAACACTTCTGCGCGCAATTGGCGACCATCTGGCTCATTCATGAGGCCCATGCGCTGATCAATATGACTGAGGCAGAGCGTGAGAGCTGGCAGAATCGTTACGTCAATGCGTTCGATCTGGCGCCGGCCTCCGCTAATGAACAGGCACTCTGGATATGGCACCGGGCCTATGAGCTGGCCTGGCAGTCCCGTTTCATCGACGATATCCGCTCCGGTGAGCGGAGCCCGCTGGCGGAACCGGATACTGTGGCTGAAGTGCAGGCCGCCTTCTGCATAGACGTAAGGTCCGAAGTCATTCGTCGACAGCTGGAGAAGGTATACCCTGAAATCAGAACGCTGGGAGTGGCGGGCTTTTTCGGCATGCCCATTGTTCACCACAGGCATGGTCCAACCGATGACGAAGCCCGGCTGCCAGGTCTGCTGGCGCCGGTGTATCGGTACTCGGAAACCCTGGGCAGTCCGTCAGAAGACCGGGAGCTGGACCGGAAACTGGACAGCCGCGAACAGGTTCGGGAGTCCGTACGCCGGGCCAAATACTCCAGCCTGTCTACATTCACACTGGTGGAAACCACTGGCCTTGCCTGGGCCTGGAAGCTGGTTCGCGACAGCCTGAACAGAAACTCTGCAAAAGTAGAGGCGGTGGAGCCCGGCAGGCTCCACCACTGCGTGGACGGCTATCCTTTGTCAGACCTTGAGCGGGTAAATCTGGCGGAGGGGCTTTTGCGGGCGATGTCCCTGACCAAAGGCTTCGCCAGCGTGTTGTTGCTGGTGGGCCATGGTGCCCATACGGACAACAACCCCAACGAAGCTGGTCTGGCCTGCGGAGCCTGTGGCGGCAAAAATGGAGGGGTAAATGCCAGAGTGGCTGCCGAGCTGCTGAATGACCGGCAGGTGAGGGCGGGCCTGGCAGAGCGCGGCGTTGTTATGCCCGAGAGCACCATTGCTCTGGCGGCTGAGCATTGCACGATCACGGACAGAATAACCATTTACGGGCGGGACCAGATACCCGACAGCCATCATCGGGTACTGAATACGCTGGTTGAGAAGCTTGAGGCTGCTGGCCAGGCCTGTCGCAGAGAAAGAGCCACCAGTCTTGGGCTTAATGGCAAGAGCGATGATGACCTGCTTGCCGAACTCAAACGCCGGACTTGCAACTGGGCGGAAGTGCGGCCTGAGTGGGGCCTGGCCAACAATGCCGGGATGGTGATCGGCCCCCGTTCACTTACTCGCTCACTGGATCTCGGGGGGCGCTGCTTCCTGCACGACTATGATCCGTCGCAGGACCCGTCCGGAGAGGTTCTGACCCTGCTGATGTCTGCGCCCATGGTAGTGGCAAACTGGATTAATCTGCAGTACTTCGGTTCGGTTGCCAGGCCGGATATCTTCGGTGCCGGCAACAAACTGCTGCACTCGGTGGTTGGCGGCAACCTGGGTGTCATCGAGGGGAATGGCGTCGATCTCAAGATCGGACTTCCGTTGCAGTCAGTATTCGACGGTGAGCACTGGCGCCATGAGCCAATGCGCCTTGCGGTGGTGATCGATGCACCAGCGGAACGCATTGAAGCGGTCATCCGGGGTAACGCGGATGTCCGGGCTCTGGTGGAAAACCGCTGGCTCTGGCTGCACCGAGTGGAGGGCGACCAGACGCTGCGTTACGACGACGGCAGGTGGGTAACCACCTGACCGCCGATCACATATTGCTGGCGTTGGCTGCCTCGGTGTATTGCCAGTCGATCGTTCTCGGTTGAACGCTGTCGGCGACAAAGAGGTGGCCAACGTCTGGTACCGCGTACCAGAGTTCACCACGGGTGGGGTTCTGGCGCGCAAACTCCGCATGGCTCATGCCGATTTCCCAGATTTCATCGCTCTGCCAGCCTTCCGGGGCAAGTTCGATACGCACTTCCGAGCCGATCAGGCTGATGGCTTCAATGCGCAGGGGCAGGCGGGCCTTGGCCGCGGGGGATCGGGACAGCTGAACTTCGTGGGGACGCAGGTAGAGCTGGGCTTCCTGATCTTGACGAATCCCCGGCAAGGATACCCAGGCATCGCCCTGAACCAGTTTCTGACCTTTCACCAAGCCCGACAACACGTTGACGTGGCCCAGGAAGTCGAAAACGAACCGGCTTTCTGGCCGGGCATATAGTCCGGTCGGTGAATTCACCTGTTCCACCTGACCCTGGCTCATAACCACCACCTGGTCTGACAGCTCCAGCGCTTCTTCCTGATCGTGGGTCACGAAAATGCTGGTGAAGTGGTACTCGTCATGCAACGCTCGCAGCCAGCGGCGCAAATCCTTTCTTACTTTGGCATCCAGGGCGCCGAAGGGCTCATCCAGCAGCAGAATACGAGGCTGAGTTGCCAGCGCGCGAGCCAGAGCAACACGCTGTTTCTGCCCACCAGACAGCTGTGCCGGATAGCGTTTGGCCAGTTCGGGCAACTGAATCATCTCGAGCAGCTTGGCCACCCGTTGGCGGATTTCCGGTTTCGAGGGACGCTGCTTTTTGGGGAGCGACTCCAGGCCGAACGCGATGTTCTCGGCAACGGTCAGGTGCCGGAACAGGGCGTAATGCTGAAACACAAACCCGATGTTGCGGTCGCGAACGTGTAACTGGCTGACATCGTCACCACCGAACAGGATGCGGCCGGAATCCGAAGACTCCAGTCCGGCAATAATCCGGAGTAAGGTGGTTTTGCCGGAGCCAGAGGGGCCGAGAAGGGCGGTGAGCTGGCCTTCGGGAATATCCAGAGAGACATTCTTCAGCGCCTGAAAGCCGCCGAAGTGCTTGTTGATCTGGTCAATGGTGATACTCATGTCACGCACCTCCTTCTTCGGGCGTCGCGTGTTCAGCTCGGGACTGACGCCATTCGACAAATGCTTTTGCAATCAGTGTCAGGATGGCGATACCGGCCAGCAGCGAAGCGCTGGCAAAGGCCCCGACAATATTGTAATCCTGATAAAGCAGTTCAACATGCAGCGGTAAGGTATTGGTTTCTCCGCGAACATTGCCGGATACCACCGAGACCGCGCCGAATTCACCCACGGCCCGGGCGTTGGTCAGCACCACACCGTAGATCAATGCCCACTTGATATTAGGCAGTGTGATCTTGCGAAAAATCCGCCAGCCGGAAGCGCCCAGCACCACGCCGGCTTCTTCCTCCTCGCTGCCTTGTTGCTGCATCAAGGGGATCAGCTCCCTGGCCACAAACGGACAGGTTACGAATACGGTGACCATCACGATGCCGGGCCAGGAGAACATCAACTGAACGTCGTAGTTGCTCAGCCAACTGCCCAGCCAGCCGTTCCGGCCATAGAGCAGCAGGTACAGCAGACCGGCAACAACCGGTGATACCGCAAATGGAATATCGATCAGGGTGATCAACAGCTTGCGCCCGGGAAAACGGAACCGAGTAACAGACCAGGCGAGGGCTGTCCCGAAAACCAGGTTAAGCGGCACCGTGAGTGCGGCCACAAACAAAGTCAGGCCGATGGCATCCAGGGTGTATTCATCCAGGACATTGCCGGCAAAAGCGCTCCAGCCTGTGCTCAGCGCCTGCGTAAAGATCACCACTACGGGAATCACCAGCATGATCAGAGTAATTGCGAGGGCCAGCCCGATCAGGCTGCGGCGCACCCAGGGTTGGTCGCCAATACGGCGGTTTTGCGCAGCCATCTATCGACCCTCCAGCCTGCGCAGGTAGCGACCCTGCCAGAGGTTGATGGAGAACAGCAGAATCAGCGACGCCAGCAATACCAGCGAGGCAATGGCACTGGCGGCCGCGTAGTCATACTCCTGCAGACGGATGAAGATCATCAGGCTGGTGACTTCGCTGACATAGGGCGTGTTGCCGGCGATAAAGATAATCGCACCGAACTCTCCTAGGCTCCGCGTGAAGGACAACGCGATTCCAGTTACCAGGGCGGGCCAGAGTGATGGGAATATAACCTTGCGGAACACACGCCCGTCAGATGCCCCCAGGCTAACAGCAGCTTCTTCATCGGCTGGCGACAGCTCCTCAAGCACTGGCTGCACCGTACGCACCACAAACGGGATGCTGGTAAATGCCATGGCTACAACGATGCCCAGGGGTGTAAATGCAACCTCCACACCGATTTTGGCCAGCCATTGGCCGTACCAGCCATTCTGGGAAAACAGCGTTGCCAGGGTGATGCCGGCGACAGCAGTTGGCAAGGCAAAGGGCAGGTCGACCACGGCGTCGACAATGCGCTTGCCCGGAAACTCATAGCGAACCAGCACCCAGGCCAACAGCAACCCGAACAGGCCATTGAACAGTGACGCTGCAAGGGCCGTCCATAAGGTAACCTTGTAGGACTCCACCACGCGCGGATCGGTGATGGTGAACCAGAACTGGTCCCAGGTCATGCCGGAGGTTTCAACGACCAGCCCGGTCATCGGCAGCAGCAAAACCAGGCTGACAAAAAACAGCGAAATGCCGAGGCTCAGACCGAACCCCGGCAATACCCGTTTGTTACGACGACCAAGGCGCCGCACGGGGGCGACGCCTGCTTGAGCGGAGGTGGGCATAGCTTGCTCTTACCGGCGCCGCTGCAACTGGTCCAGCTTGCCGCCACTGCTGAAATGGGTGCTCATAGCGTTTTCCCAGCCACCGGCAATCTCTTCGATGGACAGCAGTTTCAGTTCCGGGAAGCGATCGGCATTCTCGGCTTTCACGGCGTCGTTGTGAACACGGTAGTTGAAGCCTGCCAGCAGGCGCTGGGAGTCTTCGGTATAGAGGTGCTCCAGGTACTCCTTGGCCAGCTCGGCGGTGCCATTCTGTTCAACGTAGTCGTCAATCCAGGTCACCGGGAATTCAGCCAGGAAGCTTACCTTCGGCGTGACAGCCACGTATTCACCGTTCTCGAAACGGTCTGCAATGTTCAGAACCTCCGACTCGAAGGTCAGCAGGACATCGCCAATGCCGCGCTCAACGAATGTGGTGGTGGCACCACGACCGCCGCTGTCAAAAACGCGTACCTGACCGAGCAGGTCCGCCATGAACTGATCAATTTTTTCCTGATCGTCGCCAAACTGGTCCTGGGCGTAGCCCAGAGCGGCAAGGTAGGTGTAACGGCCGTTTCCAGAGGTCTTAGGGTTCGGCATCACCAGTTGAACGTCTTCGCGAACAAGATCGTCCCAGTTCTCGATATTCTTTGGGTTACCCTCGCGTACCAGGAACGCCATGGTTGAGTAATAAGGCGAGCTGTTGTTCGGCAGGCGATCGGCCCAGTCTTCAGGAATCAGACGACCGCGCTGGTGCAGGATGTCGATGTCGGTCACCTGGTTAAACGTTGCAACATCGGCTTTCAGGCCCTGGATAATGGCCTGCGCCTGCTTGGATGAACCTGCGTGGGACTGTTTGATTTCGACCGTTTCACCGGTCTTTTCCTGCCAGTGCTTTTTAAACTCTTCGTTGTAGGCAGCGAACAGTTCGCGGGCGATGTCGTAAGAGGTGTTGAGCAGCTCCCGGTCTGCAGCCAGTACCGGTTGGGCGGAGAGCAGGGCGGCGCCGAGCGCGATTCCCTTGAACAATTGCTTCATAACGAGCTCCTCAGAATGATGGTTCTAATCTGAGGAGCAATCTAACAAAAGGTTTTAAGAACGAAAAATATTAAAAATAAATATTGAAAGGCTTGTTTGGTATATGAGCGTCAGCAATTAATAGCGTAGCAGTGCCGAGCCCCAGGTGAACCCGCCGCCAAAGGCCTCCAGCAGAACAACCTGCCCACGCTGGATTCGCCCATCGCGAACGGCTTCATCAAGCGCCAACGGGATGGAGGCCGCCGAGGTGTTGCCGTGGCGGTTGACGGTTACCACCACCTGATCCATCGGCATGTCCAGTTTGCGGGCCGTGGCTGCGATAATCCGCAGGTTGGCCTGATGCGGAACCAGCCAGTCGATATCGGATTTCTGCATCTGGTTCGCTTCCAGGGTTTCATCGACAATCCGGCCGAGAGTATTCACTGCCACCTTGAAGACTTCGTTGCCTTTCATCTCCACAAACGCCTGGCCGGCCTTTACAGCCTCAAAATCGTTGGCGATGCCACAGGGGACGTGCAGCAACTCTTCATACCGTCCATCGGCGTGCAGGTGTGTAGACAGAATGCCGGTCTCCTCACTGGCCTCCAGCACAACAGCGCCGGCGCCGTCGCCAAAAAGCACGCAGGTGGTACGGTCTTCCCAGTTAAGGATGCGGGAGAATACCTCCGCGCCGATCACCAGCGCTTTTTTGCTTGAACCGGTACGGATGAACTTCTCGGCAGTGGCCAGCGCATAGACGAAACCGCTGCACACGGCCTGAATATCAAAGGCGGGGCAGCCCTGAATGCCGAGCCGGGCCTGCAGGATACAGGCGCAACTGGGGAATACCTTGTCTGGCGTGGTGGTGGCAAAAACAATCAGATCAATATCGGTGGTTTCAATGCCGGCGGCTTCAATGGCGTTCAGGGCCGCTTGCTCAGCAAGATCCACCGTGCTTTGTCCGGGCAGGGCAATATGCCGTTGCTCGATACCGGTGCGTTCGCGAATCCACTGGTCAGAGGTTTCCATCTTCTGTTCCAGGTCGCGATTGGTAACGATGTTGTCCGGCAGATAGGAACCGGTTCCGGCAATGCGTGCAAAGGTCATGGACAATTTCCAGGGGTTTATAGGGTAACGATAGACCCATGCTAAACCTTTGCAACCGGATTGGTTATTAGCGGATTGTCAAAGACTGCCCGGGCGACACATTGGGCGCCCGGGCAAGGGGTGGGATATTAGCCTTCTTTCAACGTTTTCATATCAATGACGAAGCGGTACTTCACATCGCCTTTCTTCATGCGCACGTAGGCTTCGTTGATGTTCCGGATATCCAGCATCTCGATATCACAGGTGATGTCGTGCTCCGCACAGAAATCCAGAACCTCCTGTGTTTCCGGCATTCCGCCAATGAGAGAGCCGGCTACCACGCGGCGCTTGGTCACCAGCAGGCCAGCCTGAAGGGCGGGTTCAATTGGGGTGAGCAAACCCACGAGAATATGTGTGCCGTCGTACTTCAGACACTTCAGGTACGGGTTGAGGTCGTGGGCTACAGGAATGGTGTCGAGCAGAAAATCGAAGGAATCTGCGGCGGCTTTCATCTGCTCCTTGTCGGTGGAGATGATGACGTGGTCCGCGCCCTGCTTCTTCGCTTCCGCCACCTTGGCTTCGGAACGTGTGAAGATAGTGACTTCGGCGCCCAGCGCTTTGGCAAATTTTACGCCCATGTGGCCGAGACCGCCCATCCCCAGTACGCCTACCTTGTGGCCTTTGCCGACATTGAAGTGCTTGAGGGGGGAATAGGTGGTGATGCCTGCGCACAGAATGGGAGCCGCACTGGCGGGGTCGAGTTTTTCCGGTACCCGGACCACAAAACGTTCGCTGACAACAATCCGCTCGGAATAGCCGCCGTGGGTGACCGAGCCATCGTGACGATCCAGGCTGCCGTAGGTCATGGTGGAGCCTTCAATGCAGTACTGCTCCAGGCCGGAGTCGCAGGCGGAACAACTGCGACAGCTGTCTACCATGCAGCCCACGCCCACCAGGTCGCCGGCTTTGAAGTGACTGACCTCCGGCCCAACGGCGGTGACCCGGCCAACAATTTCGTGGCCCGGAATGACCGGATATTTTGAGCCGCCCCAGTCATTTTCAACGGTGTGGAGGTCACTGTGGCAGACACCGCAGTAGTCGATCTCGATCGCTACATCGTCAGCACGGAGTTCCCGGCGATCAATGGCGTAGGGGGCCAGGCCGGAGTCCGGGGCAGTGGCGGCGTATGCTTTGGTATTGGCCATTCGTTCACTCCTTTTCAGTTTTAGAACAAGGATCACGGTTCTGTTGCAGCAGGACAGTTACCTTGTGTTACTCAGCACATATCAATTGTAACCTACGTATTCCACTCCATCAGGGATGACCAGATGACAAACACGCAATCTCTTAAAGCTGTGTGGCTGGCGAGCGCAATCGCGCTGGGCGCGGGCCTGGTCGGCGGTTGTATGCCGGGAACCATTGCCACCGGCGTTGGCACCGGTTTTGTGTATGAGCAGAAACAGGACCACAAGCACCGCCATGAAGTGGAGCGGGCGGTGGATCAGTACGTCGAAGACCACGCCAACTCTCCGTGCAGGCACGGGGAAGACCGGGTAATGGAGTCTGCGGCGGAGATTCTCAAGGAATACCGGTTAACCGGTTTGAAGGAAGTGCTGGGCCGACTGGATAAGATCTATCAGGATGAAAGTCAGCCGGATCATATCCGGGCCGGTGCCCTGTACAACATGGCGGTGTTGCAGTCGCGCCGCAAGGAACCCAACAAGGTGCTCGCGCGGGAGTACTTCAAGCGCCTGTATGTAGAATTTCCCAACGAGTATCGTTGCATCTTTGAAGAATCAGACTGGCGGGATTCAATGATTGAACAGCAGTTGCTGCTGCCCGGCGAGACGGTTGAATCCTTCCTGAGAGATGCGAAAGCCGATGTGGAGCGCATGAAGCGGCAGGACTGAGCCTGCCGCCTTCAATATCAGGCTATCCAGCCGAAGAAGAAATCAAACAGCCAGGAGAAGAAGCCGCCGCTGCTCTGTGGGCGCGGTTCGGCCTTTGCTTCCTGGTTAGCAACCGGCTTGCTGGCGTTTGCCACTGGCGCATCAACAATCACGGGTTCCGGTTCTTCTTCAACGACGAGCGGCTCGTCCGGGCCCGCTGCGGTGGGCTCGGTGGGCAGTTGGGCGATCAGTTCTTCGTTATCGCCAGTGACCACCTCGACGACTTCTGCCGGCTCCTGATCTGCGGTGACTGGCGTTTGATAACTTTCGGAAACGGATGAAGAAAGCTCCATAACATGCTGTTCTGGCGTGTTTTCATCCGGGTTTGGTTCAGGGTTTTCTGCGGGGAGCGATTGTTCTGCCATCTCCACGGCCGCCACCTGATTTTCTCGCGGTTCCGTAGTATCCACGACCTCCGGCTCGACGGTTTCCGGTTCAGGCTCCTGAACTTTGGGGGCCGGTTCCGGCTTGGGCTTTGGTGCAATAGCGGCAACGGAACGGGCGGGTGACGGGACCTTTGCGGCAAGACCGAGCTGATCGCGAGCGGCAGACCGGGAAGCCACAGAATTGCTCTGGATCGTTAGGGCCGGAGCCGCCGCCACACCAAGGGATTTGAGGGTGGCTGAATCCAGATTTCCACTTGCTGAAAGTTCTGGGCGATCGGACTGGTACTGACGAACGGCCGTGCGCAGCTTGTCGTCTATCCAACCGTCAGCCGTACCGATATCGTAGCCGGACCCATAGAGCGCATTTTCAGCAGCAAAGACGGTGTGAACTGGAGAATTAGCCTGGGCCCAGCCACAGATGGCTATGCTTGAAAAAAGGGCCATGCCTTGCGCGGTAGTCTTGCAGCGTCCCTGCAACGGTGAGCGTTTCATGGCGAATCCCTCCAGAGGCTCTTTGGTATTGTTGTTTACATATTGTTACCGAGTGTCTTCACGGTATCAGGGATTAATAGTTGCGCCTATGAAGTGGTTAACAAGTTGGCGCAAGGTGCCCGTAGGATGTTGCGGAGGTTGCTGGTATTGTCACAACCCATCAGGCACAGAACGGGCAGGGCGTCCCCGGCAGTTTTGGTAGAGCAAGCATGCAGAATCTCGATTATCGCGTTATACAGCAGGCCATTGACTGGCTGGAGCAAGGGCAGACGATCTGGCTGTGCACCGTGCTGTCCACGTTCGGCTCTTCCCCCCGGGAACCCGGAGCGATGATGGTAGCGAAAGCCGACGGAGCGCATGTTGGGTCATTGTCCGGCGGCTGTGTTGAAGAGGATTTCCTAGATCGACTGGTGCAGGGGGAATATACCTTGCCATCCGTTGTTATTAGATATGGTGGCGACAGCGAGGAAAACCGCAATCCAAAGGTGAAGCTGCCCTGTGGAGGCGCATTGGAAGTACTGGTGGAAAAGCGATCTCCGGAGTCACATTTTGTCGATCAGCTGCGGACGCTGCTGCAACGGCTTTCAAGTGGTGAAGCTTTGGAGCGGGAAGTAGGCCTGGCTGGTGGCAACGTCAGTCTCCACCCTGTCGATGATCACGGTAGCCGGGTCATTTGGGAGCAGGGTAGCGAGACCATAAAGATTGTCGTCGCACCCGTCGCGCGATTGATTCTGGCCGGATATTCAACCGTAGCGGACGCCTGCGCCCGGTTTGCTCTGGGTCTGGGTTATGAGGTGGTGCTTTGCGACCCACGGGAAGACATCGCCGGCACCCACAATTTGCCCGAAGGTGTCGAGTTTATTGCTCAACTGCCCTCCGTATACCTCGGCAAAGACGGTGCCTGTGCTCCCTCGACGGCCGTAGTGGCCACCACGCACGATCCAAGGATTGATGACCTGGCGATGATGGCCGCGGTCAAAACGCCAGCGGGCTATATCGGTGTCATGGGCTCAATGCGCACCTCAAAAGCCCGGGCGGAACGGTTGAGGCGCAGTGGTGGGCTCACTGAGGCCGAGATTCAGCGCATTCATATGCCGGTAGGACTGGATATCGGCAGCAAAACACCGGCCGAGATTGCCCTGTCGATTATGGCAGATGTGGTTCGTGCCCGGCGCCAGTTATCCCGGGCGGTCAGCTAACGCTCTCGGTTCTCGGGTTTCGGGGGTAGTACCGGTCGGGTAGCCGCTCAATGTGGGGGAAAAACCGGGTGTCCTTGTAGGGCATCTTCATATACCCGGACACACCAAGTCCGGTGATCTGTTCCACCGCAGACAGGATCTCGCCCAGCAGCGTCCGGAATTCCGGCTCCCGTTCGGGGTCCAGCAGCCGGTAATGACTGTGGATCTTCAGGTGCCGGGGCAGGGCTTCGAAGATGATCATACCGGTGTGGTGAATGTCGTTCAGACGTTCCAGTGCCCGGATAATCGTCTCGGGCAATACCAGGAATTCTTCCGGGTCTGGTCCATCCTCGAAATAGGAGTGCACGCGGCTTTCATCTTCCACTTCCGGTGCTGCGCTCACTTCGTAGTGTAGATTCATGCCGGGGGAGACGAGAAACGGCTTGCCCGGATCTTCACGATCAATGTGCAGGGTGTTACGGGCGTTGAACAGGCAGCTTTTGAATATTCCTTTGCGGTAGATGGCCTGGGCCAGGTACACCATGTTGTTGACGGCCTGGACAAAGGCCGATTTCAACGTCGGATCATGCAGGTTCAGAGAGGTATCGATATAGATGCCGTCGGTTTCCCAGCGTACCGCCAGGCCACCTTCTACGGGGTAGCGTCCGAGCCGACTAACCGCCGCCAGAAACGCTTTCTCGGTTTCTCCCATGCCCTGCATGAAGTTCTTGTAGTAGCGGTCGAGTTGGACGTCGTTCACATCACTCAGGGTCTCCGGGGCACCTTCCTCCCGCAAAAACGACTTCCGGGAACTGTATACCACGGTATCAATTTCCTGCCCGGACGCCCGCACCCATACCGGCACCTGCGGAGTGGTCGGCCGTGCCGGAAGGTCAATCATCACCGTGCGGGCCATTCGGGGCATTTCCCGCAAGTAGTAATCACCAGCCTTGCGGCGAGTCTCCGGGTCGGGCGACAGCATGCCATCAAGCATTCGGGCAAATTCCATGGGAAGCCCCAGAGACGCAGCTGGAATCGCCCGGTGCCCAAACCGACAGGATTGGGCAGAGGCGAGGGCATACAGGGTTCCGGCAGCCCCCTGTTCATCAAAGCGGGGCGAGGAGAGCCCGCCGTTCAGCTGCTCCTCGCCGATAAAATAGACATCGCCCAGTCTGGCATTGGTTTGCTGCAGGTTATCCGACATCAGTTCCATCACATTGGCGGTGACGAACTGTTGATTGGCATCCAGCTGGGCGAACACCGAGGACCCCCAGTCAATCAGCGCGATGTTCTCGGTACGGGCATCAAACACCAGATTGGACGGTTTGATGTCGCCGTGAACAATGGGGCGGCCGGCGGGCCCGTTTTCCCGGCGCAGGCAGCGCAGGATATCCGCCAGTTGATCGGCAATTCGAATAATAAGCCGGGGTTTCAGGCGGCCTTCCTGCAGGGAGACCTCTTCCAGGTTGAGCCCTGCAGCGCGCTCCATGACCAGGATAGGTTGGTTGTTGGCGCGCTGGAAGGCGATCAGTCGCGGTACTCTGGGGTGGTGCACCTGCTCCAGAATGAAGGCTTCGTCTTCCAGACGATCCTGGAGGTGCTGGGGCAGGTTGATGCGGGTGAACTTGAACACATGTTCCGGCCCCGGCGTATCCAGACCAGGAAAGCGGCCGGCAAACACAAAGCCATAGGCACCCTTGCCAATCAGTTCAACATCCCGGTAACCCAGTTGGCGGAGCTGGGCAACGCAAAGCGCCACCCAGTCCTTGAGCTTCTTGGCATCATCGTGGCTGAGCAGGTAGATCGACTGCTCTTCCGGTATATAGAATTGCTGAAGATGCTTTTCCTGCTCCATCACAGCCCGTTAGCCCATATGCAACAGCATGGTCTGGGGCGACTCCAGATAGCTCTTCCAGAGGTTGCAGAACCGCGCGATGGTGCCGCCGTCAATAATGCGGTGATCGCCGGCCCAGCTGATCGTCATGATCGCCCGCTCAACCACCTGACCATTGGCATCGAAACGCGGTAGCTTCTGGGTGCGGCCCAGCGCCACAATCGCCACTTCCGGTGCGTTGATGATGGGCGCAGCGTAGGTGCCGCCCAATGCGCCGATATTGGAAATGGTGATGGTGCCGCCTTTGAGATCATCCTGGCTGACACGTCCGGAACGGGCGGCCTCAGTCAACCGGGCGATTTCCTCGGCGATCCCCAGCAGCGTGAGCTGTTCAACGTGCTTGACGTTGGGCACCACCAGGCCAGCTTTGCCATCTACCGCCATGCCAATGTTGCAGTGGGGCAGGTAGTGGATTTCGGTCACGTCCTCGTTTAACTGACTGTTCAATACCGGGTATTCCTGAACAGCCAGAGCCATGGCCTTCATGAAGAATGGCATGAGCGTTAGCCGGGTGCCTTTGGCTTCAGCCTCCGGCTTCAGCTGTTCCCGCAGCATGAGCAAGTCGGTTACATCAATATCCTCACTGTAGATAAAGTGAGGGATGGTGGTTGCCGACTGAACCATCGCCTTGGCCATGGCCGTTTTCATGCCTTTGATCGGTTCCACGCGGACTTGCTGATCACCTTCGGCGTGGCGGCGAGGCGCCGTGCCGGGGTCAACCTGACGTTCGGTGGCGCTGGGCTCTGATTTGGGCTGTTCCAAATGCGCCAGAACATCTGCCTTAAGCACCCGGCCATCCTTGCCGGAACCGGCAATGTCGCCCAGGTTCAGCTCGTGCTCGCGCACCAACCGACGGACCGCCGGGCTTGCTGGAATCCGGGCCCGGGTGCCGGTTGCCACCGGTGTCGCTTTTGTGGGCGCAGTGTCTGCCGCCGGCCTGGATTCGGCCTTTGGCTGTGGGGCCTCTTCACGATCTCGCGGGACGAAGGCAAACAGCGGTGAATGCACCCGCGCCATGGATTGCTGCTCATGGTAGAGCTTGGTGATTCGGCCGGCCTTGGGGGCGGTGATTTCAACCATGGCCTTGTCGGTCATGACGTCCACCACCGGCTGATCTTCTTCGATCTCATCGCCCTCGGCCACGCGCCATTCAACCACCTCGCACTCGACAATGCCTTCGCCGATGTCCGGCAAAATAAAGTCTTCAGTCGCAATATCGTCCCCGCCTTGTGCGGGTTCCGCTTTGGCTACAGCTTCCGGGGCAGAGTCTACCTTCGACGACTCTTCAGCGCTTGCTGGTGCCGGCGCCCCGGCCTCGCCACTCTCATCCACCAACTCGAACAGTGGCGCATGCACCTTCGCGATATCGCCTTCCTTGTAATAGAGACGCGTAACCCGGCCCTTGTAGGGAGCGGGTATTTCCACCAGTGCCTTATCGGTCATTACTTCAGCCACCGGCTGGTCTTCCTCGATGACGTCGCCTTCGGCTACCAGCCATTTGACCAGTTCACATTCCACGATACCTTCGCCGATATCGGGCAGAATAAAATCACTCATGCTTGTTCTCCTGTCCTGATATCCGCCTAGAATTCCACGCTTTCCCTGATGGCCTCGTAGACCTTCAGGTGATTGGGCAAGTGCTCTTTTTCCAGCACCAGCGGGAAGGGGGTGTCCATCCCGGTTACCCGCGCAATGGGAGATTCCAGGTACAGGAAGCAGCGCTCCTGAATGGTCGCTGCAATTTCGCCGGCAAAGCCGCCAGTGAGAGGAGCTTCGTGGGTAATCACAAGGCGCCCGGTTTTGAGCACGGAATTGGCCACGGTTTCCACATCCCAGGGCAGAATCGACCGAAGATCAATCACCTCGCAGGAAATGCCTTCCTTTTCAGCGCGCTCAACCGCCTGGTCTATCACTTCCATCTGGGCGCCCCAACCAAGAATCGTTACATCCGTGCCTTCCTTGGTGATTTCCGCTTCACCCAGGGGCAGGCGGTAATCTTCATCTGGCACTTCGCCCACGGAGGCCCGGTACAGGCGCTTGGGCTCAAAGAACAGAACCGGGTTGGGGTCGTGGATGGCTGCCAGCAACAACCCCTTGGCCTGGTGCGGATTGCGGGGCACCACAATTTTGAGGCCTGGAGTGTGGGCAAAGTAGGCTTCCGGGGATTGTGAATGGTACAGACCGCCGGCAATACCGCCGCCATAAGGCGCACGAATGGTCAGGCCACCGACGTTAAAGAGGTTGCCGGAGCGATAGCGGTATTTGGCCGATTCGTTCACGATCTGGTCGAACGCCGGGAAGATGTAGTCGGCAAACTGAATCTCGGCTACGGGCACGGAGCCCTGGGCGGCCAGGCCGTTGGCAAAGCCGATAATGCCCTGTTCCACCAGCGGCGTATTGAAACAGCGGGATTTGCCGTATTTCTGCTGCAGATTGCTGGTGGCGCGGAACACGCCGCCGAAAACACCCACATCCTCTCCGAAACAGAGTACTCGCTCATCGGCCGCCATGGCGGTATCCAGGGCATTGTTGATGGCCTGGAGCATATTCATCTTGGTCATCTCAGGCCCCTCCCTTAACGTGTACGGCACTCTTTGGGTACTCATCCGGATATCGACGAATATGGGCCTTCAGTTTTTCGAACTGCTCGGCCAGCATGGGAGGCACTTCGTCGTAAACGTCGGTTACCAGAGTCTCCAGGGGAGGTGGCGGACGTTTCTGGGCGCGCTTCATGGTTTCCAGCACTTCCCGGCGCATGTTTTCCTGGAACTGCTTTTCGTCGTCCTCACTCCACCATTTTTTGCTTTCCAGCCAAAGGCGCATGCGCAGGATCGGGTCCTTCTCGCGCCATACCGCTTCCTCATCCTTGCTGCGGTAACCGGACGGGTCATCGGAGGATGAGTGGGCCGCAAGGCGGTAGCTCATGGCCTCAATCAATACCGGGCGATTGTGTTTAACCGCCAGCTCCCGGGCGGCTCTGGTGGCTTCGTACATGGCCAGTACGTCGTTACCGTCTACCCTGATAACGTCCATCTTGTAGCCATAGGCTCTGGGTGCTACGCCGTCGGCTGCGAACTGTTCGGCTGCGGGGGTGGAAATGGCATAACCGTTGTTCCGGCACAGGAAGATGACGGGTACGCGATGGACTGCAGCCATGTTCAGGGCCGCGTGAAAGTCACCCTCGGACGCGGCGCCTTCGCCAAAATAGGTGATGGTGCAGTGGCCGTCTCCCGCCAGCTTCTGGCCATAGGCATAGCCGGTGGCCTGGGGAATCTGGGTGGCCAGGGGCGAAGAGATGGTCATGTAATTCAGCTTTTTCGAGCCGTAGTGCACGGGCATTTGCCGGCCCTTACCGTAATCAAGCTCATTGCCAAAAAGCTGGTTCATGAATTCGTCGATGGAAAAACCGCGGTAGGCGAGGGCGCCTTGCTCCCGGTACTGCGCCATGATCATGTCGTTATCATCCAGCGCGGCGGCGCTGCCGATCACGGCGGCTTCTTCACCGGTACACTGCATGTAGAAGCTCAGACGCCCCTGGCGCTGGGCAGCAAGCATACGCTCATCGAGAATCCGGGTGGTGACCATGGCCCGGTAGATGCGAAGGGCTTTCTCTTTTTCAAGATCCGGCGCTTTGGCGCTCTTATAGAGCTTGCCGTCCTGCTTCAGGAGCTTGAACGTGGGAATACGGAATTCCGCACCATCGGTGAACGAGGGGGAATACACAACTTTCGATTTTGTTGTTGTCATAGTCCTCTTCCTGGGGTGTTGGCCTGAGGAAACAAAACACGCCTTGTGGGCGTGTCGTTAATGTCATTGTAGACAACCTGGGGAAATCTGGTGTGGATCATTCCAGGTTTGCCTTTACCTTAACGTAAACTGCATCCATCGGGTAGACCCAGAATGCGGATTTTTATTTAACCGTGCCACACTGATGAATTTCCCGTGTTGGCCGCAAGCATGCTAACGTCAATACAGGTACTCTATCGAATAGCTTCATTAAACGGACTCTGGTGGGCAGGCATATGAATGTGATCGTGATCGGCGCAGGAATAATGGGAACCACTTTTGCCACCCTGGCGAAGGAGCTGGCGCCCGAACTGGATATCACCATTCTGGAGCGACTGGACAGCCCCGGCGCGGGCAACTCCTGGTCTTTCAACAATGCCGGCACAGGCCATGAGGCCAACTGCGAGCTTAACTATACGCCGGTGGATGGCGAGGTAATCTCGGTGGAGAAAGCCTTGAAAATCCATGCCCAGTTCAACGTTGCCAAGCAGTTCTGGGCCTACCTTGTTCGAAAAGGTGCGATAAAAGAGCCCACTAGCTTCATCAACCAGACCCGCCATTGCACTCTGGTCTCCGAGCCGTCCATCGAGGAACTCAAGCTACGCTTCAAGGAAATGTCCGCTCACCATTTTTTTGAGCGCATGCGCTTTTCCGAGGAGTTTGACGAGATCAAGAGCTGGATTCCCTACACCATGGACGGCCGGCCCCGGAATGAAAAAATGGCAGCGACCGTTGTGGAAACGGGAACCGATGTGAATTTTGGTTCCCTGACTGAACAGATGGCGGAATACGCGACGAAGGAGCTTGGCGTAAAAATTGAGTATGGCGTCCATGTAAAGCGGGTGCACCGAAACCCGGCGGGTAGCTGGCTGGTAGAAACGCAAACCCGGGGTGCTGCCGTTCAACACCGGGCCGACATACTGTTTGTTGGCGCGGGCGGGGGTGCGTTCCCCATTCTGAAGAAAAGTCATTTACCGTTTGCCCGGCGGTTCACCGGTTTTCCGGTGGGCGGGCGTTTTCTGCAGGCGGAAATTACCGAAGAGCAGGCCCGCCAATATCGCGCAAAAACCTACGGCAAGGCGGAAGTTGGCGCACCTCCAATGTCTGTGCCGCATCTGGACCTGCGGGTGGCTGATGGCAGGCATTATTTGCTGTTCGGCCCATTTGCCTCATTCAAGCCCGTTCTGGAAAAAGGGCGCGGATTCATTGATTATCTGAGGGCCATGCGCCTGCACGATATCCCCGGGTTGCTGAGCGTCGCGATAGAGCATTTCGCTCTCGTGAAATACCTGGTTTCTGAGACCTTCAAAGGCGAGAAAAGCATGCTGGAGTCGCTGGAGAAATTCGCTCCGGGCCTGAGCTCCAGGTTTGACTGGAAGCCTATTGAGGCTGGCCAGCGGGTACAGATCATCAAGGATGGGGATCTGCAGATGGGTACAGAGATTATCGTGTCGAAGGATAAAACCTACGGCACAATACTTGGGGCGTCGCCTGGCGCCTCGGTGTCACCTGAGGTGATGCTGCGTGCCCTGGAGCAATTGTTCCCGGCGGTATTTGCTGGAGAGTCCGCCAGATCCAAGCTGAAAGAGATGTTCCCTGAGGACAATCTGGATACACTGATCAGCAATCCGGAGCGGTATCGCGAGATTCGGGACGCCGTAAACTCAGCCTTGGGCATCCAGTCAGAGATACCAGCTTAGCCAAACGTTCTCAGGGACGAACACAAATAGTGAAAGCACTTGAACTCAAGGTTCCACCCGTTGTTCTAGTTATCCTTTTCGGGGCGGCCATGTGGGCTATTTCGAGGCTGTTGCCGTCTGGCTATTTTACCGTTCCGGGCAGGCTGATTCTGTGCACCCTCATGGTCCTGGCTGGCGCAGGTATTGCCCTGGCCGGCGTTCTGGCATTTCGTGCAGCAGGCACCACCGTGGATCCTCGTACGCCCCATCAGTCTGCCAGCCTGGTGGTTGACGGGATTTACCGTTACACCCGCAATCCCATGTACCTCGGATTTCTGCTGATGCTTATTGCGTGGAGCCTGTACTTGGGCAGTGTATTTGCCGCTCTGTTACTGCCTCTGTTCATGCTGTACATGAATCGCTTCCAGATCAAACCCGAGGAACGACACATGCGGGCGTTATTCGGTGACGACTACACCCAGTACGCCTCACGGGTTGGGCGCTGGTTCTAGCCGGATAAGGGAATAAAGTCTTCTTCATCACCGGGTACGGTGGGAAAACGTCGGTTCTGCCAGTCATCCTTGGCCTGTTCGATACACTCCTTACGGCTGGACACAAAATTCCATTCAATAAACCGTCGACCCAGTGGTTCGCCGCCAACAAGGGCGATCCGGGTATCTTCAATCGCCTCAACCGTAACGCCCTCGTGAGCCGCCAAAACGGCCATGGAATATTCAGGCACCTCCGTTCCGCCTGCCCGCAGCTTTCCTTTGGCAACGTACAACCCTCGTTCCTCGGCATCAGGCAGAGTAAGCTTTTGCCCCGGTTTCAGCCATGCCTCAATGTATAGGGTATCGGCAAAGGTCTTGACCGGCGACGCGGCAGCGAAAGCGGTTCCCACGGTGCAGGATTTCACCTTCAAACAGGTAGGTAACGGTCGCAATGCCAATATGGGGGTGAGGGCGCACGTTAATGCCATCCCCGGCCGCAAAATGGGCCGGCCCCATATGATCAAAAAAGATCCATGGCCCGATCATTCTCCGGCCAATTACCGGCAGAACCCGCCTTACCGAAAAGCCCCCGAGGTCACGGTTTCTGGGCTGAAGGAGCTGAACTATGGCGCCACATTCTTCGGTGATGGGGAAATCCATTTCAGTGTCGGGCGCGAGATTGCTCATGGTCAGCTCCGGACTTGAGTTCAATTAAGTGGTGCTCTTGGAGCTTGGTGCCAGCATGGGAAAGTGTCAAATGGGAACGATGGCTATGCCAGAGTTTGGCTTGGCTCAATACTTGTGCCAACAGCTGGCATCGCTATAATTGGCGCCCGCTTTGGTGTGCCCAGGCTGCGAATTTACCGCTCGCCGGCGGCTACGCCAGAAACTGGCACCGGCAGAAGCTCGTGCCACTTGTTGGCATGACGCCTCCAGAGAGTCTATGTACCGCGATTTCAAGACCACCCTTGAGCTCATTACCACTGTGCTGGATAACGCTGATCTGACTTCAGATGAGATCCGAAGACGTTATGCCAACATGCCTGACCGGACATTTAAGCGACACATGGCGATTGCCCGCAAACACGGCGCACAGATGGAATGTGTCTCTGATCCTGCCGGCCGCTATACCTGGATTTGTCGCAACAGAAATCAGATAGAGAGCCGAGTCCGAACCTGGCTGATCTTTGAGCGCGAACGAACACTGGTGGGCGATTCCCAGCTCGACCTTTTGCACCAGTCGCTGTAGTGGCTTTCATTCGCCCGAATGTGGCGCGTGTCGAAATCGCCACCATTGCCTCGATTTTGCTAAGCTTTCAGAGAGCAGGGAGAAGATGCAATGGCCTTCCATAACCCGGATCCAAAAATCCGTGAAATCGAACGTGACAATGCCCGACTACGTGCCGAATTTTTCGCCGAACTGTTTGGCGGTGCGTGGCGTGTGTTTCGCCGGGTTTTGTTGCGCTGTCGGGTCCGCCAGCCGCGCGTTTGTTGCCTGAAAACTGAGTGCGCACCCCACGAAAATTCTGATCAGCGAAGTGCAAGCTGCTCACAGGTACCGCGCTGAGGTTTGCCCGTATACCTGACGAACAACGACGAGATGAGCATTTCATGGCTGCGGCAACTGAAAGTGAGCTTTGGAGTAACCGATATAAGGAGATCGCTCGGGAGGCTTATGTGTTGCTTCGAAACCAAAAACGCACCGTCTCTGGTTCCAAGACGCAAATGAAGCAGCTATAGCTCAGCCGTGGCTTTCGGGCTGAACCTGGCCGCGGATAACAATCTGACCGCTGTATGGGGCCGGTTTTGCTGCATGGTACTCAGCGTCGCGATCCTGAATTTCACCGCGAATCACGATCTGTCCGCTATAGGGGGCGGGCTGAGCCTGCTCCGAGCGGGCCTCATCGGATTTGCGGTCTGCCAGGGTTGCGTTGGCGAGGCTGCCGGGAGAAGCTCGCCGCGCTCCCCGAAGGTGAAGGTGACCTCCAGTGGTTTGGCCGGGCAGCAGAGTGGGTCTTCAGCCGCATAGCTAAACCCGGACAGGACGAGGCCTTTTCCGGTTTCGCGAACGCCAGTGAACAGGCGGTCACCCTTGCCCCCAACGTGACGAACAGAGAGTAAGCGATAGGTCTTGACCGGCGACACGCCAGCAATGCTGTCGTTGATGGCGTACAAGGCAAGGTACTGATTGTTGGTTGCTCCGCCTCCCCAGCCCCCCAGAGTCATGAGCACGGCAACACCGTTGCTGTACCCGGGGCCATTCAGCGATGAGAGGGAGAGGTAAGAGGCACTTTCGGGATAGAAAACCGCCCGCCCATCACTGAGTATGCTTCCCAGCATGCCGGCCTCCTCGGCAAGCTCGTCTGGCAGGGAGGCAGGGTCTGCCAGAGCAAAGCCGCTCCAGAGCAGAAATAGCAGCATTAGAAGGGGATTCATGAACGGACGGACTCCTGCCAATAGTGATACAGATCGCGGATGTTACCAGAGCAGAGTAGTGGCATCGCAGCCTGAATGTCGTCCAGCGGCCAGTCCCACCAGGCCATCTCCAGAAGCCGCGCAATGTCTTCGTCGCAGAAGCGCTGTTTAATAGTTTTCGCTGGGTTGCCGCCCACGATCGTGTAGGGTTCGACATCCCGGGTGATCAGCGCACGGCTTCCAATAACGGCGCCATGACCGATGGTGATGCCGGGCATAATCATTGCCTCTGAGCCGATCCATACATCACTGCCAATCACCGTGTCGCCAGCCCGCTGAAATCCATCCAAGGCACTGGTGAAGGCGGCTTCATCTATCATATAAAAGAACGGAAACGCGGAAACCCAGTCGTGCCGGTGGCCCTGATTGCCTGCCATGATGAATGATGCACCGGAGCCGATGGAACAGAAACTGCCGATAACGAGCCGATCAACGTCATCACGATCAGGCATGAGATACCGGGCGCAATCGTCGAATGAATGGCCATGGTAATAACCGGAATAGTAACTGTATCGCCCGACCCTGATGTTTGGGTTAGTCACCTGGTTTGCGAGAAACTCGCCTTTGAAGGGGCCCTCAAAATGGTTGGTCATGGGGTCTGGAAAGCTCCTGATTCCTTGTGTGTTTCCTGGCTGTGAGGGCTAGCCCATTCTGGTAAGTTTAGCGGGCCCGGGGCAAACAAAGTAGGGGCTGCACTACTCACAGGTTCTATTTCGGAACCGGAACCCCAGGGTATGCTGGACGATCACACAAGGTGCTAAATTCGTGGTCCGACTTGGCGTTCGGATGAATATCTCTGGAACCGCATGATTGGGAACGCGTAACAGGCATGAGTAGCAGGGGGCGCTATTAAACAAAAGCGAACATTCGCGGCCCCGCAAATTTCTGGCATCTATCCCACCTCTGAAGCAGGCAAAACATAGCTCTTCAGGTGCCTGGCAAACGATCAAACGGGCTGACAGTGCCGGCACGTCGATCGCCAATGATGTGCGTGTGGATGAATGCATCGTGTTGACGATGGGAAAACGTACTGCCATCCCAGATCCTTCATTATCGGTCCATACTTCTTGTGAAGAGAGGCTGGCACCGATGTTAGCCCGAATCCGTCTGCAAGGTCGGATTCATGCACTGACCTGACATGATCGATTTGGCGCTCCATGTTTTCTCTGAGATTCCCGGGGATCAATGTGTAACGATCTTTTCGTCCTTTGCCATTGAACACGAGCAAGTTGCGGCTCTTGAGATCGATGTCTTTCACCCTGAGCGAGAGAGCCTCATTAATTCTTAAACCGCACCCGTAGAGGAGTGCGGTTATTAGCCAATACTCACCTTCCATGTTGCCGAGAATAGAGGCGACTTCGTCGGGATTGAGAACGGTTGGCATTCGGCGTGGAGTTTTTGTCATCTTGTACTGAAGGTTTTCGATCTCCCGTTTCAGCACATGCTTGTAAACAAAAATGATCGCGCACAGCGCCTGATTTTGT
>NZ_LLYU01000019.1:0-65651 GCF_002049515.1 Marinobacter sp. tcs-11
GGAATATCGTTTATCGACAACTTCGGCGGTTACAGAAACTACCCCGGTTATTGAAGTCTTTTTTCGGTCATCCGGACCTGGCGTATATCGCCGGGTGATGTTCGCTTACTTTGTTTCTGATTAGTACGTACTGCGGGTGCAGAGCTCCGAGATTAAGAGCGGTACCGGGAACCGCACGCTCGCTTGGGGCGGCCTGGTCTTTAGTAAACGCCTGTAAGCGTCAAGGCAGTCATCATCCTGGGTAATAGGATCTATATGGCCCTGCAATTAGTTTTTATTGTTCCAAGCTCACATTCTTACGATCAGACGCTTCCGACAAGGAGATTATCTAATGAATCAAATTATTGATGTAACAGACGTGAACTTTGAGCAATCCGTGGTCCAGAGTGATCGGCCAGTCTTGGTGGATTTTTGGGCCCCGTGGTGCGGCCCCTGCAAAACAGTTACGCCGATGCTGAAGGAAATTGCTGATGAGCTGGGCGATCAGTTAACCATCGTCAAAGTGAACGTGGACGAGAGTCCGGAGATTGCTGCCAAGATGCGTATTCGGAGCATCCCGACTCTTGCTCTTTTTAATGAGGGCGGTGTGATTGCACAGAAAACAGGTGCCGGAAGTTTGGGTGAATTGAGAGCCTTTGTTAAAGGTAACTTATAAGTGCATAGCACAAGCCTCCTGCTTGGGAGGCTTTTTTGCATCTCGGGAAAAGTCTGATGAAAACCCAAGAACTTCAACTGTTGTACGTGTTCGATGCCATCATGACAGAGCGTTCAGTGACTCGCGCGGCCGATCGTCTCGCGATGACACAGCCGGCAGTGTCCAATGCAATTTCCAGAATGCGTCAGATTTGGAATGATCCGTTATTTGTACGCAAGGGCAGGAACATCGAGCCAACCTCCTATGCCTTGAGTCTCTGGGATCAGGTTAGTGATCCTATGTTTGCTCTCACCAACGCGGTCAGTGCGATACAGTTTGATCCAGGAACATCGAAACGCAGGTTTCGAATTGCAGTAACCGATATGTTCGTGGAGTTGGTCTGGCCTCAGTTGATTGAACTACTTGAGCGTGAGGCGCCGGGAGTGGACGTCCATGCCGTTCCGTACACGCCGGAGGGAACGCACCATGATCTCAGGGAGGCTCATGTTGATCTCGCTGTAGGTGTTCTCACTCAGCACGACCATAGTCTACGGAGTACTTGGTTATTCGAAGGTGGGTATTTGCTCGCTATGCGTGCAGACCACCCGCTTGCCGGAAGACCAATTACCATGGATGAGTTTCTGAGTGCCCGTCACCTGCTTGTAACAATGTCAGGGGATGCGCACGGGTTCGTCGATAGTTATCTGGATCAGAAGGGACATAGCAGGCGTATAGCATCGACGGTAAACCATTTTTCGATTGTACCGAAGATATTGCGAGCGTCAGACTTGATTGCGGCAGTACCCGAGTTGATCAGTCAGGATTGCGGTTTTGTGAACGGGTTGTGGATGGGTGAGCTTCCTTTCAGCGTGGATCCCACCAGCCTGTATCTAATCTGGCATGCTCGGCACGATCGTGATCCCGGTATAGTCTGGTTGCGAACACACGTTGAAAGGCTTCTTCAAGAGCGCTGGCATGACATCATGACCAAGTCCCCATGCAGTCGCCTCACCTCCAAAGCGATTGCATAGTCAAAGCATTCTATCGATCAGAGCCATGTTTGCCGGAAGACTGTT
Source organism: Marinobacter sp. tcs-11 (assembly GCF_002049515.1). Classification (NCBI taxonomy): domain Bacteria; kingdom Pseudomonadati; phylum Pseudomonadota; class Gammaproteobacteria; order Pseudomonadales; family Marinobacteraceae; genus Marinobacter; species Marinobacter sp. tcs-11. The sequence goes on from NZ_LLYU01000019.1 coordinate 1,711, forward strand.
TGATTGATCAGGGCGGTCCTTAAGACCGCCCTTTCTCAACTGGTAACGGGAATAACGTTTGTGCTCGAGGCATCAGAACATTACGCCAACTTGTACACGCCGCCCTTGGCAATAGCCGATTGATAAGCAGGTCTGGAGTGAAGTCGTTCAAGCCAGGCTTGCAGATTGGGGCGCTGGCTCAGTAATTGAAACGACTTGGCAACTTCACCAATAAAGCTCATCTGAATGTCGGCGGCACTAAACGTATCGTTCACCAGATAGCTTTGTCCTTTCAGTGAGTTTTCGATAAAGCCCAGATGGTTGTCCAACTCGCTATTGATCCGCGGGTGTAGGGGGGCGCCATTGTTGCCAAGAGGATCAACGTAAATTTTCAGGAGCAACGGAAGCATTGCTGATCCTTCGGCATAGTGCAGCCATTGCACGTATTGATCATATTCCTTGGTGGTGCGGGGCGGCTGCAGATCAGCCCCGTCATAGTGCCGGAGGAGGTAGTCAATAATCGCACCAGATTCATGGATGATGGTTTGCCGGTCTTCAATGACGGGAGATTTGCCCAATGCGTGGATCTGGAATAATTCCTGTGGTGCCAAGTGGGTATCAGGGTCTCTTTTGTAGCGTTTAATATCGTATTCGAGGCCCAGCTCTTCGAGCAGCCAGAGAATCCTCTGCGAGCGTGAGTCATTTAGATGATGAACAATAATCATAATTTCCTTCCGTTTATGGTGTATCCAGATTGCTTCACTAGTTACGGAGGCTGGGCGTGAAATGTCTTAATGTTTTGCACTATAGACGACTGGTCTAATTCTGGCAAATGCTGAGTTCAGAGGCGACCATTCAGGGTCGCGGTAAAGAGGCTGGATAGAGTAACTGGCTCTTGGTGAAGTGTGACCTATTGACAACTAGACAATTGGTCTAGTGCGGCCTAAAATCGCCCCATGGAATCAAAAACAGTTTCTCACGATGTGCGAAAGCACGTTCTTAAAACGGCAGAAGTCATCATCAGTGGTAAGGGCTTCAGTGCTGTCGGATTAAATGAAATTTTGAAAGCCTCTGGTGTTCCCAAAGGGTCTTTCTATCACTACTTTGGGTCTAAAGAGGCTTTTGGTGAGGAGCTACTGAAAAGCTATTTTTCTGAATACCAGAGTTCCCTGGATTCGTTGTTGTCCCGCCCCGGCATGTCGGGGGCTGAGCGTCTTCTGAGTTATTGGGAATCCTGGTTAGAAACGCAATCCACGTGTGACCCGAAAGGCAAGTGTTTAACGGTTAAGCTTGCAGCCGAAGTTTGCGATTTATCGGAAGCCATGCGCAACGTATTAGCCAGAGAGACTGGCCGGGTTATTGCCAGACTGGCGCAAACCGTCGAGGAAGGAATCTCGGATGGGTCTCTGCCAGCCACACTTAACCCCAGAGGAACGGCTACTACTCTTTATCAGCTTTGGTTAGGCGCCAGTCTGCGTGGCAAGATCACCCGTGACCGGGAGCCGATGGAGTCCGCTTTGGAAGCGACCAAGGTGTTACTGGGCCAAACCTGACTTTTTTTGAACTGAAACTATACGACCGGTCTACTTATTTTTGGAGAAAATGCTATGAAAACAGTCACTCTTCGTGCTCCAGGTGGGCTTGATTCGCTGGAGGTAAGAGACACTCCAGACCCGGGGCAGCCGGGACCGGGGCAGATACGGGTTGCAATACGTGCCACCTCTCTGAATTACCATGACCTGTTGGTGGCGAATGGTAGTATCCCGACGGAAGACGGTCGGGTTTTAATGTCAGACGGGGCCGGCGTTGTTGAGGCTGTCGGTGAAGGCGTCACAGAGTTCCAGATAGGTGATCATGTTGTTTCCGGTTTTTTCCCTCAGTGGCAGGACGGGCAAGCCTACGACAGAGTTGGAAATTTTGCAGAAACCCCGGGCGATGGCGTCGATGGCTTTGCTGCAGAGTACGCGGTTCGCGCAGCTACTGATTTTACTCACGCTCCTAATGGGTGGAGTCATGCGGAAGCGGCGACTATCACTACTGCGGGATTAACAGCGTGGCGCGCTTTGGTTGTAGAGGGCAACTTGAAGGCTGGGCAAAGCGTTTTGGTGCTGGGAACCGGCGGGGTCTCAATCGCAGCTCTGCAAATTGCCAAAGCAATGGGGGCCAGGGTCATTGTGACCTCTTCATCAGATGCAAAGCTCGCAAGGGCTAGAAAGCTCGGAGCGGATCAAACCATTAACTATCGACGTTGTCCGGATTGGGGGCATGAGGTTCTCTCATTAACTGAGGGTCGAGGCGTTGACCATGTTGTTGAAGTAGGAGGGCCTGGTACTCTCAGTCAGTCTTTTCAGGCGGTTTGTGTAGGCGGCCACATAGCCCTTATAGGTGTTCTAACCGGTCGTGAGGGCCAGGTTCCTACGGGGCTGCTCATGGCGAAGCAGGCCCGGCTTCAGGGTTTGATTGTCGGTAATCGGCGGCAACAACAGGACTATATTGCGGCTCTTCAGCAAAATGATCTGCGCCCGGTGATAGATCAAAGCTTTCGTCTGGACCAATTAGCGGAGGCATTTGCCGTTCAACAAAGTGGCGGTCATTTTGGCAAGATCGTTGTTGAGTGGTGAGAGCTGTCGTGACGGCTAATCGGGTGATGTTGCGTCCGAGGCTCGGTTAGCATTAGGCAATGTGAAGCGTTGTCTCTTTGCCGTCCAGCACACTGGTGTTGAGGCGGCTTTTTTTGGTCTAGATATTCGGAAACTCTTGCTGAAGAAGGGTCAGTATCCAACTGTGCAGCGGATCCTGACTGGAACGAGAATGCCAGGCTGCGATCACATCGAAACACGGAGGCGATTGGTCGAGCTCGATCTCTTTCACCAGTGGGTTTGGCAAAATGCGTGATGGTAGGAATGCGATGCAGTCGGTTGATGCCACGCAAACCGGTGCGGCAGAGAAGCTTGGGACAGACATAACGACATTGCGTTTATAGCCATTACTGGCAAACCACTCATCGGCTGAGCCGATCAGGTTGGCTCGTGTCGGAGAGACAATGAGTTGGGGCAGTCCGGCAACGTCACCTATCGTAAGTCGCCGGGCGAGCAAGGGAGAATCTTTTCGGGTTACGCAGACATGGTGTTCTGAAAAAAGCCATTGTGTCTGACAGCTTTCAGGAACAAATGCCGGAAAAGTCAGCGCGAGGTCCACGTCTCCCGATGCCAGTAACGCATAGAGTCGATCACTTTCAAAATCTCGCACGATTAACTTCAATCCCGGTGCCAGCTTTCGTAACTTCATCATCAGTCTTGGCAATACAACCGCTACAGCGTAATCCGTCGCTGAGATCACGTAGGTCGCTTCCACAGTGGTCGGATTGAAGTCGTCAGGCGCCATCAAACGATCAATACTCTCGAAAACAGCGTTAACTCGTGGTTCTAGCTGTTCAGCAAGTGGCGTGGGTATGACCCCTTGTCCGGATCGTATGAACAGTCGATCCTGAAAGGCATCTCTGAGTTTGCTGAGCTGAGCGCTGACGGCTTGTTGGGTCATGCCCATCTGACTCGCGGCTCGTGTGACACTCCTCTCTTTTAACAGAATTTTGAACACTCGCAGCTGCTTCAGGTCGACTCGGCTAATATCACTCATAGTTGTATCTCTAACCAACAAATACTGTTTCTATTTGTTATTTTATCCGCATAGCATGCTCTTGTCATGACTCGCCACCCAGCGGCCTGGAATCTAGACATCGGTCTGTTGTGGGTGACGCGTTGATCCTATGCAGCGATAAGGTGAGAGCATTTCATGAGTCATAGTACTGATAGCGAACTAGTTCAACGGTCAATAAAGGCCGACTATAAGATGTTCATTGGCGGGCGATGGGTGACAAGTCTGTCCGGACGTTCTTCTCCTTCGATTAACCCGGCTACAGGCGCCGTGTTGACCAACATACCGATGGCCAACAAAGAAGATGTTGATGCTGCAGTGAAATCAGCGCGTAAAGCGCTGGCTGTTTGGGGTCAAACATCTCCCCAGGAGCGTCAACAGGCGTTGCTTGCAATTGCGAGCAGACTCGAAGCGCGAGCAGAAGAGTTTGCAATCCTTGAGACGCTTGACAATGGCAAGCCGGTCCGAGAAACCAGACAGATTGACGTCCCCCTGGCGATTGATCATTTTCGGTATTTTGCCGGTGTGATTCGTTCTCACAGCGATGAAGCTGTGCAGCTCGATAACAACACATTGAGCCTGGTGTTAAATGAACCTGTTGGTGTGGTTGGCCAAATCATTCCCTGGAACTTTCCGCTATTGATGGCAGCCTGGAAATTAGCGCCCGCGCTTGCAGCTGGCAATACTGTTGTCATCAAGCCATCCGAGATGACGTCTATAACCCTTCTTACATTGGGTGAAATTCTCAATGATGTACTGCCACCAGGAGTCGTAAATATTGTTACCGGTCAGGGTGCAGAAGCGGGACAAGCTCTTCTTGATCACCCAGACGTGGATAAACTTGCTTTTACGGGATCGACGGCGGTTGGGTACCGCGTGGCGAAGGCCGCGGCAGAAAAGCTGATCCCGGCCACTCTTGAGTTGGGCGGTAAATCAGCCAACATCGTGTTTCCCGATGCCAACCTGGAGAAAGCCCTGGAAGGAGCTGCTCTCTCTATTCTTCTCAATCAGGGAGAGGTCTGTGAGGCAGGGGCCCGTTTATTCGTTCATCACTCCATCTTTGAAAAATTCATTGGAGCGCTAAAAGAGCGTTTTGAACAAATCAGAGTAGGAGATCCTTTGGATCCTCAAACCCAAATGGGAAGCCAGGTCAGTGAACAGCAGATGGCGAGGATTCTGGGGTATGTCGACCTGGCGTCGCAGGAAGGCCTCAATGTTCTTACCGGTGGAAAGCGCTTGACCGGTGGGGCGCTGGGCCGCGGAAGTTTTATCGCGCCGACCATCATTACGGATGTATCAAACGATATGTCAGTGGCTCAGGAAGAGATTTTCGGCCCAGTGTTGGTGGTTATGCCATTTGAGGATGAAGCTGATGTTATCGCGTTGGCGAATGAATCCGATTATGGCTTGGCCGGGGCCGTCTGGACTCAGGACATCAATCGGGCCCTGCGAGTAGCTCGTGCAATTAAAACTGGACGGATGTGGGTCAACACTTATCACGAATTGCCCGCGCACGCACCCTTTGGTGGATATAAAAAATCTGGTATTGGCCGCGAAACTCACAAGATGATGCTCGATAGCTACACCGAGAAGAAAAACATAATCATCAGTTTGAATGAGTCCACGTACGGCCTGTTCTAGGGGCTTTTAGAGAGACCCTAAAGCAACATTAGAAACATACCTGAGAGGAATTAAAGTGATGAATGTAAGTTCTCTTTTTGAGTCGGTGAAATTGGGCCGTTTAAATCTGAAAAATCGTATTGTTTTGCCCCCTTTGACGCGATCAAGAAGTACGCAGCCCGGAAACATTCCAAATGATCTCATGGCCACCTACTACGCTCAGCGAGCCACAGCCGGTTTTATGGTAACCGAAGGCGTGCAGATTGAGCCGCGAGGTCAAGGCTATGCCTGGACTCCAGGTATCTTTACCGCAGAACAGATCGAGGGCTGGAAAAAAGTGACCCGCGCTGTTCATAGTCAGGGTGGCACGATTTTTTGTCAATTGTGGCACGTAGGACGGGTTTCCCATCGTTCGCTGCAGCCTGATGGGCAGGCTCCTGTTGCCCCATCCGCGATTCGCGCCGAAGGCGTAAAAGTTTTTGTTGAAACAGGGCCTGGGACGGGCGCGTTGGCAGATCCTGACGAGCCTCGTGAGTTAACCACGGCGGAGGTGCAGGAATTAGTTGCTATGTATGCGCGTGCAGCTCGTAACGCTGTTGAGGCCGGTTTTGATGGGGTAGAAATTCATAGTGCTAATGGCTATCTGGTCAATCAGTTTATCTCGGAGCATTCGAATCACCGGACCGACCAGTACGGCGGAAGCCTGAAAAACAGACTCCGGTTTCTTGAGGAAATCGTGTTTGCTATTTCTGCAGAGGTAGGCGCGGAGCGCCTTGGGGTGCGTTTTGCTCCATTGTTCGAGAGTACCGAGGAGGAACGAGTATATCTGGGGCTAGTTGAATCAGACCCGCATGAAACTTATCTGGAGGCTGCAAAGCTTCTGGAGAAGCGGGGGGTGGCCTATATCTCTATTGCCGAAGCGGATTGGGACAACGCACCAGAGCTTCCGGAAAGTTTCTGCGTGGCTCTGCGAAACGCGTTCAGCGGTGTTTTGATTTTTGCTGGCCGTTACACGCCTGAAAAAGCAATTCGCATGCTTGAGGCAGGTTATGGTGATCTGTTCGCTTTTGGTAAACCGTTCATAGCGAATCCTGATCTACCTGATCGAATTCGGAAGGGCTTGCCCTGGAACGATGTAGATCCGACAACGATGTACGGTGGAACTGATAAAGGATATACCGACTATCCGACTGTTGAGTCCCATCCCGATTCCCTCTCCAGAGAGAGGGTTACTGAACAGCTTTAAACAATGTCCCATGCAAATCCTCTTCCGAATCGGAAGGGGATTTGGTTGTTTTAAGTCTCGATGTACGAAGAGGGCGAAATCATACTTTCAGCAAAATTCATCATTTCAGGTGATGGTAGGCATATAGCGCAGTAATTATTCATATGAAAATCATTCCTTGATAATCAATCAACAATAGTAGATCGGCACGTTCAATAGTTTGAATTTTAGCCTCTCATCTGCTGCATCGTTGGAGTTCACGTCCGTTAAGGAAATGACCGATGAGTATTCATAGTACTGACCTTCTAGAGTGCATTGATTTGCGTAACCAAGCTGGTGAGGAAGAGGGGAGGTTTCCGAGGCGCGGGTATAAGCCCGTCACTGCAGTGATTCACAGCCAGAATGGTGATAAGCGAGTGATGAAGAAATACCCTAACGGAGTGTTTCCTTTATCATTGTATTTTCGTATGTTGGCGAATCATGAATACCGAATGCTCATCAGGGCGGATGGAACCGCGTTCACCCCCAGTTTGGCAAGCCGTTGTTCTGACGATCCGTGGACGATCACATATCGATATATCGATGGCATCGGTTTGAAAGATGCCTTCAGACAATCAGCGATTCCTGAAGATTTCTTCGTGAAGCTATACGCATCTGTGCAGCAGTTGCACCGGTACGGCATTGTCCATCTGGACCTGGGTAATTCTGGTAACGTATTGTGCTCGACTTCCGGGGATCCCAAAATAATCGATTTTGGATCTGCTCTTCCTCTGTATCTGCTCCCTCGTTCTATCGGAAGCTGGGCACGCAAGAGAGACTTGCTGGGCGTATTAAAGCTCTGGTATCGGTTTGATCGGAGGAGCATGCCAGAGGCTACGCTCAGATTTTTTCGGACAAACTATAAAAAAAAATATCTTCACCCCAAAACGCTTTCTAAAAGCGTTGAAGCGCTGTTTGGCTAATCCCTCGCAAGCACGGCAAGGGTCGTCGCCCGTAGCCGCCATTATCGGGTTGTTCATTTCTCTGCTTTTGTTGACGTTCATCATTTAACGTGATGTTAGGACCTTATCTTGAGCTGTTTCTTGACGGCACTATACGACCGGTCTAATCTATCGGTTTGATATCTTTTAGATTTAATGGCGACAAGAGGGCACCATGCAGACGGTGAAAGTAAACAATCAGACCCATGTTGTGGATGTGCCCGGTGACATGCCATTGCTCTGGGTGTTGCGGGACATTCTCAAACTGACGGGGACCAAGTTCGGCTGCGGCATTGCCCAGTGCGGCGCCTGTACGGTCCACATGGATGGCCAGCCCATCCGTTCCTGTGTCATGCCGGTGGGCGATGTCTCGGGCCGCGAGATCACCACCATTGAGGCCATCGGCGAGCAACCGTTGGCGCAAAAGGTCCAGCGCGCCTGGCTCGACCATGAGGTTGCCCAGTGCGGGTATTGCCAGTCTGGCCAGATCATGTCTGCGGTGGCGTTGCTGGCCAATAATACTGGCATCGACGATCACGCGATTGACCAGGCGATGGCCGGCAACATCTGCCGTTGTGCCACGTACACCCGGATTCGCAGTGCCATTCAGGACGTTAGCGAGAGTGTAGGAGTCTGGCAACCATGAGGGATAACCATCTGACACAGGAAAGCGCATCCCGCCGGCAGTTTCTGAAAGGCAGCACGGCGGCCATGGGCGGGCTTATGGTCGGCGCCTGGCTGCCACCGTTTGCGCCCAAGAGCGCCGCCGCAGCGGCCGTCGCCACCCAAAAGGGCGCCCTGGGTGACCGCTTTGCCGAAGGCTTTGGTGCCTTTGTCCGGGTTGGTCATGATGGCCGGGTTGCGGTGATCTCACCCAAAATCGAGATGGGGCAGGGCATTCACACGGGCATTGCCATGATGGTCGCCGAGGAGCTGGAAGTCGGGCTTGACCAGATTGACCTGCAGGAGGCACCACCCGATGCCGACCTCTATACCGACACGTTGCTGCAGTTTCAGGCTACGGGGGGCTCAACCTCGACCCGCTATACCTGGGAACCTTTGCGGCGGGCCGGGGCGACTGCACGAATGTTGCTGGTTCAGGCCGCCGCCTCGGTCTGGAAGGTTGAGGCAGGGCAGTGCCAGGCCCGGGACGGTCAGGTACTCGGGCCGGATGGTCAGGCACTCGGTTATGGCAAGCTGGTGGACCTCGCCGCGACCTATCCCCTGCCCGAGACCGTGGAGCTCAAGCAGCCGGAGGCATTCCGGCTGATCGGAACACCGGCGCAGCGTCTGGATACGCCGGCCAAAGTGAATGGTGAGGCAAAATTCACCATTGATCTGGACGTTCCGGGCATGCTGATTACTTCGGCCCGGGCCTGCCCGGTCTACGGCGGCACCGTGCGCCAGGTTTCTGATCGCGCAGCGCGGGCCATTCCCGGGGTGAAGGACATTGTGGTTCTGGAGAATGCAGTAGCCGTTACGGCCACCAATACCTGGGCGTGTTTTGAGGGCCTCAAGGCTCTTGACATTGAGTGGGACTACGGCGCCAACCGTGAACTCGATTCCGGCCGGGTTGGTGAGAAACTGCACGAGGCCAGCCGCCGTGATGGGGTGGTGGCGGCCGAGAACGGCAACATTGACCAGTCACTGGATACGGCAGCGACGCAGTTCGAGGCCGTTTATGAACAGCCGTTTCTGTCCCATTCCCCGCTTGAGCCGATGACCTGTGTGGCCCATGTACAGGCGGACGGTTGCGATCTCTGGGTGGGTACCCAGGTGCCCGGCCTGGCACAGCAAACCGCCGCGTCGGTCACCGGGCTCAGCCCGGAGCAGATCCGGATCCATAACCAGTGGATTGGTGGTGCGTTCGGGCGCCGGCTGGATTTCGATTTCATCACCCAGGCCGTCCAGATTGCCAGCAAGGTGGATTATCCGGTCAAGCTGACCTGGAGCCGGGAAGAAGACATGACCCACGATATGTACCGGCCCCGGTACGTTGACCGCATGACCGCAGCCATCGGGGACGACGGCTATCCGGCGGGATGGCGTCACCGCATTGCCGGAGGCTCGATTATTGCGCGCTACCTCGGTGGTTTGCCAGACAATGGTGTGGATTTCGATGCCGTTGAAATCGCGGTGGACCCGGTGTATCACCTGGATGATCTCAAGGTCCACTATATTCGGGAGGAGCCGGAGGTGGTGCCCATCTCCTGGTGGCGAGGAGTGGGAGTGTTGCGGGGCATTTATGCCGTCGAATGCTTCATCGATGAACTGGCGCATAACGCCGGCATCGATCCGCTGGCTTACCGTAAAACACTGCTCCAGCATCGCCCCAGGGTAGTGGCGGCACTGGAGCGGCTGGCGGAACGGAGCAACTGGGGTGAGCCGTTGCCCGAGGGCCGGGGGCGCGGCCTGGCGGTCGGTGAAGTGTTTGGCAGTGTGGTGGCGACCGTGGTGGAGCTGTCGGCGGTGGGTGACAAGGGCATTCGCATAGACCGCCTGGTCACGGTGGTGGATTGTGGCCTGGTGACCAACCCCACCTCTGTGAAAGCGCAAATGGAGGGCGGAACGCTGTTCGGATTATCGGCGGCGCTGTTCAATGAAATCGAGATCGAGCAGGGGCAGGTCCAGCAGGAAAACTTCCACGAGTATCGCCAGTTGCGTATGGGCGAAGCTCCCTCGGTGGAAGTGGATATTGTGCCCAGCGCGGAGGCACCGGGAGGCGTGGGTGAAGCAGGTACTGCGCTGATTGGTCCGGCGCTGGTCAACGCCGTTCATGCCGCATTCGGTGATCGTGTGCGCCAGTTACCGCTGACTCGTTCAGGCTATTACATTGTTTAAGGGAGGCGCTGTGAGAACGCTGGTTTATGGTTTGCTCGCGTATCTGATGACCGGAGCCGGGATGTCCCTGGCAAGTGAAGATGCGGCGATGCTTGAAAAAGGCAAATACTTGGCCAAGGCGGCCGACTGCGTGGCTTGCCACACCGCGCCCGGCAAGGAACCCTATGCCGGCGGGTTGGCCTTCGAACTGCCGTTTGGCACGCTGTATTCGCCCAACATCACGCCAGACCGGGAAACCGGTATCGGCGGCTGGAGCGATGAGCAGTTTGTCAAAGCCCTGCAAGAGGGTATTGGCCCGGAGGGCGATCATTACTACCCCGCCTTTCCCTATACGTCGTACACCAAAATGCCGCGCGAGGATATTCTGGCCATCAAGGCCTATCTGTTCAGTCTGGACCCGGTAGAGCAGTCTGCCCCGGAGAACGATATCGCGTTCCCCTTCAATCAGCGCTGGGGGCTGTATTTCTGGAATCTGCTCTTTCTGGACGAAGGCCGCTTTGAGCCCGACCCGGATCGCAGTGAGGACTGGAACCGGGGTGCCTATCTGGTCACAGGCCCCGGACACTGCGGGGAGTGCCATACACCGAGAAATCTGTTTCAGGCCATGGATAGCAGCGAGCGCCTGGCCGGGGCCGACCTGGGAGGCTGGCGTGCGTACAACATCAGCGGTAGCGATTCCCATGGCATTGGCACCTGGACAGAAGAGCAGCTGGTGAACTATTTCAGGCAGGGCTATGCCGAGGGCCTGGGCGTTGCCGGCGGCCCCATGGCAGAGGTCGTCGAGCTGAGCCTGCGGCACCTGAACGACCGGGATCTGCGGGCGATAGCGACCTATCTGAAACAGACCGAGCCACAGGCCACCGGCTTGCCCCGGCCGACGCCCCTGGCAGACACATTGGCGGCACCGGAGCAGCCCGGGCTGGGCAGCAAGGTGTTTGCCGAGGCCTGTGCCAGCTGTCATCAGTGGAACGGAGAGGGTAACCAGTCGCCGGCTGCGACCCTGGCGGGCCTGAAAACGGTTCACGATCCGAAGGCGCGGAATCTGATGGGTATACTGATGGAAGGCAATCCGGCGTCCTCGCTGCCGGTGAACCACCGGATGCCGGATTTCGGAACCATTTACAACGATTATGAGCTGTCGGCCCTGGCCACCTTCGTTCTGCAACACTTCGGTGGCCTGGACGCGGAGGTGACACCGGAGCAGATCCGGGAACGTCAGGCTTCGGCCTTGCATTAAACCTACACGGGTATTCCAGGATGTCGGGATTGGTGTCGCTGTTAGAGGCGATCGAGAATCAGGAGCGCGCCGGCGAGGAGTTCGTTCTGGCGACGGTGGTGAAGGTCGAAGGCTCGGCCTACCGGCGGCCGGGCGCGCGTATGCTGATTTCCTCGATGGGACAGTCGGAAGGCACGGTCAGTGGTGGCTGTCTGGAGCAGGATGTCATCCGTAAGGCCTTCTGGCTGACCTCAGATGGGCCGACCGTGCGCAGTTACAGCACGGACGAGGAGGGCGAGGCCAGTGATAGCTCCTATCATTTCGCACTAGGGTGTGATGGCAAGGTGCATTTGCTGTTTGAGCGGGTTACTCCCGACATCCAGTCCGATTTGGTGGATATCCTTAAACGTGTGAGAGCCGATATGCAGCAGGCGGTGGTTGCCACCGTCATCGGGGCGCCCGATGATTCCGGGGTTACCATTGGTGAGCGCCTGATACTTGCGCACTCGGGTGAACTGAAGGGCGGCCTGAGGGATGACGTTATCCGGCCGTCTGTTCTTGCCGATATGAAGTCGGTGATAGCGAACGGTCGATCTCGGGTACAAAAATATCGTGGTCCAAACCGCAGCATTGAAGTGTTTATCGAGCTGGTGTCACCACCACAAAAGCTCGTGGTTTTCGGTGCCGGGCATGACGCTCAACCGCTGGTCAAGTTTGCAAAAATGCTGGGCTGGCACGTCACTGTCATTGATGGTCGCGCCACGTTTGCCGTCCCGTCACGGTTTCCTTTGGCTGACGAGGTTCGGGTAATTGAGAGTCATGATTCGCTGTTATCGACAGAAGAGCTCCTTGATAACGCGGCCGTCGTTATCATGACGCATAGTCTTGAGCAGGACAAAAACTGGCTATCGCTGGCCTTGAGAAGCCGCGCCAGTTATGTCGGGCAGTTGGGGCCACGATACCGGACTGAACGCTTGCTGTCCGGGATGGATGAGTCGAATGGGTCGGAAGTGACACGAGAAAAATTGCATTATCCCGTGGGGTTGGATTTGGGGGGAGACACCCCTGAAAGTGTCGCTATGGCGATAGTATCGGAAATCAGTGCCGTTCTGCGTGGGCGCAGTGGCGGCATGCTCATGCACCGAAGTGGCGCAATTCACTAGCCGCTTGAGGGCGCAATCGAGTTGAGAGGCCGTTGAAGACGGTTCCGCCGAATGGCGGTTTGGAGAACATTTTTTTGCCGGGCGAATATACGACCGGTCTAATAAGCAGGAGGTCAATAATGAAGGTTTTTTACAAAACGGCTGCCACGGCATCTGGCGGGCGGTCAGGAACGTCCACACTGAATGACGGAAGCTTTTCCGTGCAAATGGTACCGCCTGGTAGCAACGTTACCGGTGTTAATCCTGAACAGTTGTTTGCTCTTGGCTATGCCGCCTGTTTTGACAACGCCATGCAGCTCATGGCGAAGCAACTGAAGGTGGACGCACAAGGGGCCAAAACCTCGATCGAAGTGGGCATAGGCCAACTAACCGAGGGCGGTTACGGCCTTGATGTCGATATTACAGCTCATTTGCCCGGGATGGCCAGTTCGGACGCCGAGCGATTAATCGAAGCGACGCATGAGCTCTGCCCATACTCTAACGCGATTCGCGGCAACGTGGATGTTCGCCTACACATAGAAACGGAGACAACCCAATAATGAAGAACTTTAACTTCAGAAACCCGACTCGAATATTATTCGGTAAAGGCACCATCGCAGATATTAAAGACCACGTTCCCGCTGATGCGAGAGTTCTTGTTCTATACGGTGGTGGCAGTGCGGAACGGACCGGTGTGCTGGCTCAGGTACGTGATGCACTCTCTGCCCATACGTTTTATGAGTTTGGCGGCATTGAGCCGAACCCACGCTACGCTACAGCGCTGAAAGCAGTTGAAACGATCCGGGAAAAGGATGTGACATTCGTGCTTGCCGTCGGCGGAGGATCCGTCATCGACGCAGCCAAGTTTATTGCAGCGGCTGCAGACTATGACGGTGATCCCTGGGAAATCCTCACGACACGTGGTTCAGTTATCACGAGAGCGATCCCATTCGGCACTGTGCTAACGCTGCCTGCAACCGGATCTGAGATGAACTCAGGCGCAGTGATTACGAATGCTGAAAAAGGCGCTAAGCTTCCATTTAGCAGCCCTCATTGTTATCCCACATTTTCGGTACTCGATCCCGAGGTTACCTACACCCTACCTCCCCGCCAGGTCGCGAATGGCGTGGTAGACGCGTTTGTCCACACAGTTGAGCAGTATCTGACATACCCTGTTTCTGCTTTCGTCCAGGATGGTTTCGCTGAAACTCTGCTGCGTACCTTAATCGAGCTTGGACCCAAGGCACTCGAGACACCGGATGATTACGATACCCGCGCCAACCTGATGTGGACAGCAACGATGGCTTTGAATGGATTGATTGGAGCCGGGGTACCGCAAGACTGGGCCACTCATATGATTGGTCACGAAATTACCGCGCTGAATGATACCGATCACGCTCGCACGCTGGCGATTGTTCTGCCTTCACTTCTGAATGATCAACGTGTCCCGAAACGAGAAAAACTTCTTCAGTATGCCCGTAATGTTTGGGGGATTGTTGATGGCGGTGAGGAGGACCGCATTGATGCTGCCATTGAAGCGACACGGGAATTCTTTCAGCGGATGGGGATAAAAACACAGCTGCGGGATTATGGCATCGCCGAACCCGAAATTGATCAGATTGTCACCGGCCTACAGGAGCATGGCATGACTGCACTCGGGGAATACGGTGTGATTGCTCCTGAAGATGCCCGTCGGATACTCGAAGCAGCACTGTAGGGAGAGCAATCATGACAAACATTGAAACGGTGAACCGAAAGTTCGTGCTTGCGAAACGTCCGAAAGGCGAGCCGACGAAAGACACACTTAAACTTGTCAGAGAGCAGATTCCCTCGGTTGGGAATAATCAGATGCTCTTGCGCACGGAATTCCTGTCTCTGGACCCCTACATGCGGGGCAGGATGAGCGATGCACCCTCCTACGCGGCCCCGGTGGAACTGGGCGAAGTCATGGTCGGCGGAACAGTCGCAAGGGTTGTGTCGTCTCATATCGAGGGCTTCTCGGCGGGAGACTGGGTGTTAAGTGGCAATGGTTGGCAGGACTATTCGCTGTCAGACGGGGAAGGGGTGATTAACCTGGGTTCCTCACCGGCACATCCGTCCTGGGCGTTGGGGGTGCTAGGCATGCCCGGGTTCACTGCCTGGGCCGGATTAACACAGATCGGTCGGCCGCAGTCCGGAGAAACCATAGCGGTGGCTGCAGCAACCGGCCCGGTAGGTGCCACTGTTGGTCAGATCGGTAAGCTCCTTGGGTGCCGCGTAGTTGGTATTGCCGGTACCCCGGAAAAGTGTGCTTATGCGGTCGAAGAGTTGGGGTTTGACGCGTGCCTTGATCACACTTCACCTGACTTCGCAGACCAGCTAACCAACGCGTGTCCGGACGGTGTTGATGTCTATTTCGAGAATGTAGGCGGCAGGGTCCTCGATGCTGTGGTTCCGCTTCTGAATACCAACGCGAGGGTACCGGTATGTGGACTTGTATCGCAGTACAACGCCACCGAACTACCGCAGGGCCCAGACAGGATGAACTGGCTGATGTCGGTGATTCTGCGCAAAAGGCTCAAGGTGCAGGGATTCATTATCTTCGAGGATTTCGGCCATCTCTACCAGGACTTCGCTGAAGTAATGGGTGACTGGGTCGAAGCCGGAAACATCAAGTATCGAGAAGAAATCATTGATGACCTGGAAAATGCCCCCGAGGCATTCATAGGCCTTCTCAGGGGCGAAAATTTTGGTAAACGGGTTATCCGCGTAGGTCGTCGCGCATAACACAGAATCTGTGATTAATTGAGGCAAGCGATGAAGATATTAATGGTACTGACTTCACATGATGAGCTGGGGGATACCGGCGAGAAAACTGGCTTCTGGCTGGAAGAACTGGCTGCGCCCTATTACGCCTTCAAGGATGCGGGAGCGGATATCGTATTGGCGTCGCCCAATGGAGGACAGCCGCCGTTAGACCCGAAAAGCAATGAGCCTGATTTTCAGACGGATGCTACGCATCGTTTTGAAGCTGATACCGAAGCAGTCGCAGCCCTGGCTTCAACGGTCAAACTCGCAGACGTGGTGGTTTCCGATTTCGACGCCGTATTCTACCCGGGCGGCCATGGCCCGCTGTGGGATTTGGTTGAGAACTCCGAGTCCATCGCGCTCATCGAAAGCGCAATTCGCGCGGATAAACCCGTGGCTGCAGTTTGTCACGCCCCGGGAGTACTCCAACACGTTAAAGACAACAATGGATTCCCCCTCGTTAGGAATAAGCGGGTGACCGGGTTCACCAATACAGAAGAGGAGGCGGTCGGCCTCACTAACGTAGTTCCATTCCTCGTGGAGGACATGCTGAAAGAACATGGAGGCAGCTACAGTTGTGGTGATGACTGGCTGTCATATGTGGTTACTGATGGTCTTTTGGTCACCGGGCAAAATCCAGCTTCTTCGGAGGCTGCTGCCCAAGCGTTGTTAACGCTTATAGCATCCAACTAATCTGGATTCAGGGCGTTATTACCCTCGAAAGCTGAACCAAACCAGCGAAGTCGGCCGGGATATGATTCAGGCTGGCCCTTTTCCCTCACCGGGCCCACTTGCCTTTTGGCATCCAAGAGACAAGTGGGCACTCGATAATGTAATCCCTCATGAAAAAGCTACTCATCCTGTCTTTTGGAATGTTCGCTATTGGCACCGGTAGTTTCATTATGGCGGGCCTGCTACCCGAGGTTGCAGAGAGCCTTAATGTCAATGTCGGAACAGCTGCAGGCATGATTGCCGCCTTTGCTGCTGCATATGCATTGATGACTCCTATTTCCGCCACGCTACTTGTGAATTTCTCTTACAAACCAATTCTGATCTTTGGTATGGCTGTCCTGGCTGTAGGGCATATCCTATCTGCAGCATCTTCGGATCTTGAACTGATAATCGCTGGCCGAGCCTTGGCGGGCTTTGGTTGCGCCTTGTATATGCCAATTGCCGGAGCTGCAGCGACCGCAATAGTTGCGCAGGAATACTGGGCGCGTTCATTATCCTTGATAACAGCCGGGCTGAGTGCCTCGACCGCTATTGGGGCGCCATTGGGAATTGCCCTCTCAACGAGTTTTGGTGACTGGCGGCTTGGTATGTGGTTCGTTGCCATCCTGGCCAGTTTGGCAGCTATCGGACTGGTATTTTTACTTGACCCTGCCCTTAAGCCAGCCACAAGAAAGAGACCCTTGGATCTTCTAAAACCGATCAAGAGACTCTCCATTTTGGGAGTCCTGGGAACAACCTTGTTCCTGATGACAGGGTCATACATCGTGCATAGCTACGCCAGTGTTCTTCTTGAGCCCGCCACCGCTGGTAATGGCCAGACTTTGGCTTTATTGATGGCTTGCTGGGGTGTTGCAGCGACTATAGGAACCTTCTCCGCTGGTAGATTAACTGATAAATGGGGCGGCAGGACGGTCATCTTTGCAGGGCTTGGATTGCTGGGCCTGGACTTCTTGATTTGGCCATTGCTTTCATCTTCGCCCGTTATGGCGGTGGTGCCAATTGTCGTATGGGGCGCCTTGGCCTGGGGCTGTCTGGTGCCTTTGCAACACCAACTAGTTAAAACCGCGCCCTCCAGTGCGTCGATTGTTCTTGGCCTGAACACATCCGCCATCTATCTGGGAGTTTCGTTCTCCACATTTATTGGGAAGCATGTATACCAAACACTCGGAACCGACTCTCTGAATGTAGTCGCAGCGGGCTTTATAGTTCTTGCCTTCGGGATATACAGCTTTAGCCATCACATCAGTTTGAATGATAAAGCCAATATAACGTGATGATTATTTTTGGCGCTTTGAAGTAAAGATAATTCCTGCCACGCGTCACTCCGGCATTGATTTAACAATCTACTCGGTGCCGGCTTCAGAGTTCCTAATGAAAACGAAAAAGGTTGAGTCAATGAGATATCGATTTCTCGTCGCACTGAGTGCGGCCGTTTTTATTCTTGCGGGTTGCGATAACGTAGCTCAAAACAATGTCTCCGACTCTCAGCCACCCGCGGTTGAGGTCGTCGCCGCAGCCCGCGTTGGTGTTCAACCACAGAAAACCTACACCACGCGCATTGAGGCGCCAGAGAACGTGGTACTTCGTCCCCGGTTGTCCGGTGTGATCGATAGAGTTCATTTTCAGGAGGGGCAAAGGGTAAATAAGGGCGACGTTCTCTTCCAACTGGATGATCGCCACCTGAAAGCTCGAGTGGAGCAGCTTAATTCCGAGCTGGCTCGTGCCCGGGCCGCGCTTCATCAAGCCAAAGCCGAAGCCGAGCGTGCTGGTCGATTGCTGCGCAGCAATGCCATTTCCGAAGAACAGGCGGAACTTCGCGAGTCGGTTCGTCGTCAGGCAGAGGCGGAAGTTTCATCTCTTAACGCCCAGCTCAAGGAAGCAGAGCTTCAGTTGGGCTACGCCACCATTCGGTCTCCGATCGAAGGTGACATTTCCAGAGCGAATATCACGGCCGGAAACACCGTCATTGCGAACCAGAGTCGTCTGACGACGATTGCATCGAATCAGGATCGCTACACTTATTTTGATATGGACGAGAGCACTTGGTATCGCTTCTTCCAAACACGTGATCAGGCACTTGGATCTCCGGTACGCATCCAGTTAATTGGGGAAAGCAATTTTTCACACGTGGGCGAGATTGACTTTGTCGACAACAGCATTGATTCCGACACAGGAACGCTCCGTTTGCGCGCGGTATTGTCAGATTCAGGCGGCACTCTGGTTCCGGGTGCATTTGCACGTGTGAAAATCGCTGTGGCCGGTACAGAACAGAAAATTCTTGTCCCGGATAGAGCCATTGCTACCGACCTGGACAGCCGGTTTGTGCTCACGGTAAACGATCATGGCGAAACTCGTTACACCCCCGTGGAAATTGGCCAGCGCTACGGCACTTTCCGTGTGGTAGAGCAGGGCATCGCCGAGGGCGATCTGCTGGTAGCAAATGGTGCTGCCAAGGTGGGGCCAGATATGAAGATTGCTCCAACTTTGCTCTCAGAAGCGCCTTCTGACATTGCTTTTACCCTTGAAGATCACGCATCGACAGTCCAGCAGACCGCTGGCGTCGAGTTCTGAGGCCTGCTATATGAAGTTTCCACACTTCTTTATCGACCGGCCGATTTTCGCCGCCATGCTGTCCCTGATCATACTGATCGGGGGGGGCATTTCCCTTTTCCAGTTACCGATCAGTGAATATCCGGAAGTCGTGCCTCCAACCGTCGTGGTTACCGCGAACTATCCGGGCGCCAACCCCAAAGTGATTGCTGAGACCGTGGCTTCTCCTATTGAGGATGAAATTAACGGCGTTGAGAACATGCTGTATATGTCCTCGCAGGCAACCGCAGACGGTCGAATGACGCTTACAGTGACGTTTGCCCTGGGCACGGATCTGGACAAAGCTCAGGTACAAGTACAGAACCGCGTTGATATCGCTCTGCCACGACTACCAGAGGAGGTTCAGCGCCTTGGCGTGGTGACGGAAAAGTCGTCTCCTAACCTGAGCATGGTCGTACATCTGCATTCTCCCGATCAGAGCCGGGACATTACCTACCTGGCGAACTATGCCGAACTGAATGTAAAAGATGAAATCGCCCGCCTGGGCGGAGTAGGGGATGTGCGGTTGTTTGGTGGGAGTGAATTTGCCGTGCGTCTATGGCTACGCCCTGACGACCTGGCTGCCCGTAATCTCAACGCGACGGATGTTGTTAACGCGGTTCGTGCCCAAAATCGACAGATCGCTGCGGGCACTTTGGGCGCACAGCCCGCGCCAACGGATAATCAGTTTCAGTTGATGTTGAATGTCCGTGGGCGACTGACTTCCCTGGATGAGTTTCGGGATATTGTGCTGAAAATCGGCGAGAACGGTGCTATCACTCGTCTGTCGGACGTTGCCCGGGTCGAATTGGGACAGAGCACTTACGCACTGGAAGCAGGGTTGGACGGAAAGCCGGCGGTTGCCATGCCCATTTTTCAGCGCCCCGGCGCTAATGCGATTGAGCTCTCCGACAGTGTCCGGCAGACTATGAACAAGCTGTCGGAATCCTTTCCGAAAGGCGTCACCTACGACATTGTCTACGACCCGACCGTGTTTGTTCGTGGGTCTATCGATGCAGTCATTGCCACGTTGCTCGAAGCCATTCTTCTGGTGGTGCTGGTGGTTGTGCTGTTCTTGCAAACCTGGCGCGCCTCAATTATTCCGCTTGTTGCAGTTCCTGTATCGCTTGTGGGCACCTTCGCGGTGATGCAGTGGTTTGGCGTTTCGATCAATACGCTCTCACTGTTCGGGATGGTACTGGCCATCGGGATAGTGGTTGACGACGCGATAGTGGTGGTGGAAAACGTCGAGAGGAACATTCATCAGGGATTGTCACCTCGGGAAGCTACCAAGGTAGCCATGAACGAGGTAACTGGCCCGATCATCGCCATTGCTTTGGTGTTGTGTGCAGTCTTTATTCCGACCGCATTCATCACCGGGTTGTCGGGTCAATTCTATAAGCAGTTTGCGTTGACCATCACCATCTCGACCGTCATCTCGGCAATCAACTCCCTGACTCTGTCACCGGCTCTTTCAGCCCTGTTATTGAAAGGCCATGATGAAAAGCCGGATCGACTTTCCCGCTTACTTGACAAGGTCTTCGGTCGTTGTGTGTTCCATCCCTTCAACCGATTCTTTGACCGGATCGGTACAGCGTATGAGTTGTTGGTCAAGAAACTGGTTCGTTACGGCGCCATTGTAGGCGTTGTGTATGTGGGCCTGACGGTATTCTCTGGCCACTTGTTCAATGTTGTTCCTGGCGGATTCATCCCGCAGCAGGACAAGCAGTACCTGGTTGCTGTGGCTCAACTCCCGGATGCGGCCAGCCTGGATCGAACTGTTGCGGTGGTTGATGAGATGCAAGAGCTTGCCCTTGGAATAGACGGCGTGGCTAATACGGTCGCCTTTCCGGGGCTGTCGATTAATGGCTTCACCAACAGTTCCAACAGCGGCGTTGTGTTCTTGCCGCTGGATGATTTTGATAAGCGGACGACGCCCGAACTGAGCGCCGGTGCCATTGCCGGAAGGCTGAATGCAGCCTTTGCCGGTATTGATGAAGGCTTCGTGGCTGTGTTCCCGCCCCCACCGATTTTGGGGCTGGGTACGACCGGCGGGTTCAAACTGCAGATCGAAGATCGCAGCAGTAAGGGTTTTGAAGCGCTTTTTGGTAGCTTGCAAACTACGTTGAACGAAGCCCGAAAACACCCCGCGCTGACTGGTTTGTACTCCAGCTTTCGGGTTCAGGTACCGCAGTTTGATCTGGATATCGACCGGGAGCGGGCGATGCTTCTGGGCATTCCGCTGGAGTCGGTGTTTGATACTCTCCAGGTGTATCTGGGCTCGGTCTACGTTAACGATGTGAACCTGTTTGGCAGCACTTATCAGGTGATTGCACAAGCGGAGGCTGAGAAGCGACTGGACCCCAAGCACATTCTTAACCTGAAGGTTCGCAACCAGCAGGGTCAGATGATCCCGCTCTCGGCGATCATGAATGTGGAGTCAACCATTGGGCCGGATCGTGTGATGCGTTACAACGGCTATCCTACGGCGGAGCTGAATGGCTCGCCCGCGCCGGGCTTCAGTTCTGATCAGGCTCAGGTTGCCATTGAAGAAGTGCTGGCTCAGACGCTACCGGATGGTATGACCTTCGAGTGGACAGAGGTGACCTACCAGCAAGAGCTGGCAGGCAACACCATGGTGTACGTGTTCCCGCTTGTTATCCTGTTGGTCTTCATTGTACTGGCTGCTCAGTATGAGAGTCTTCGTCTGCCGTTTGCCATCATCCTGATTGTGCCCATGACCCTGCTATCCGCATTGGCCGGCGTTTGGTTGACCAACGGGGACAACAATATATTCACCCAGATTGGCTTGATCGTGCTGGTGGCCCTGGCGAGCAAGAACGCGATCCTGATGGTGGAATTTGCCAGGGATCTGAATCTGAGTGGTTACACGCATTATCAAGCGATTATCGAAGCTTGTCGCCTGCGGCTTCGCCCGATCCTGATGACGTCAATTGCCTTCACCGCGGGCGTAGTGCCACTGGTGCTGGCCAGTGGTGCCGGTGCGGAAATGCGACACGCGATGGGTATTGCTGTGTTTTCCGGGATGATCGGTGTCACCGTTTTTGGTCTTCTCTTTACGCCCGTGTTTTATGCCGTCATTCAGCGTGCAGAAGCGGATGCCGCCAGAGCTCGTGAGAAGAAAGCGGCGACCAAGGATCAGATCACGGAGAACAACCATGCTTAAGAGCGCAGTCTGGATAGTCTTTGGATCAATCCTGCTCACCGGCTGTGCCGCGACCCCGGATTATGAAGCTCGACAGGCCGCCAATGCCCGATACCTGGATAGCCTTGAGTTCGATGTGCAGCCGGCGGGCGCCAACACACTGGCGTGGTGGCGAGATTATCAGGACACCCAGCTCAACCAACTTGTTGAGGTTGCCCAGACGGCAAATCTGGACCTGCTGGCTACGCGGCAGAGAGTTCGCCGGGCTATTGCAGACCTCGGGGCCGACGAAAGTCGGTTGTTGCCACAGGGAGAGGTAGTCGTCGACTATGACGCTACGGACCGAAACAGCGTCCAGGAAACTGCTTCTGTGGGCCTGTCGGCGTCTTGGGAGTTGGACCTGTTTGGACGGCTTAGAGCTTTGGTAGATGCGGGGGAAGCCAATCTTGAAGTTGCATTGAATAATCAGCGTTCGATGCTGAAAGAAGTGACCGTCGGTGTTGTGCGGGCCTACATAGAGTGGGTGGCAGCCCGACAGCGCGTTCAGCTGATCAAGGAAGATATACGGACTCTTGAAAATACCCGTAAGGTAATGGCGTTACGGGTCCATGAGGGGCTCTCGCCAGACCTCGATCTGGCGAGAGCGGACACCTTGCTGGAGCAGCAAAGGGCCAAATTGCCGGATGCCCGAGCCCAGTTATATCGGGCAAAAGCGGTGCTGTCAGTTCTGGTGAATGAAGACCCGGAAACTCTGACCCTTCGGCCGGCGTCGGGAGTGTTAGCTGTGTCGGTTGGTGTGCCGGGGGCTAATAGGGCGAATGAGGCAATGCAACGCAGGGCTGATATTGGCGGTGCACTGGCGACGCTCGCCAAAGATGTCGCGCAAGGCAATGCCCTGCGGGCAGAACTCTACCCACAAGTTTCGGTGGAGGGCTTCCTTGGCGTGACGGATGTAGCGGGCCAGTCTGATGGATTCGAAAGTACTGCGAGTATCGCCCCACGGATTTCCTGGTCGCTGCTGAGTTATCCGGTGATTATGCAGCGCGTGGACAGTCAGAACGAAGTGTCGGAAGAAAGCTATATTCGCTATCGGCAAACGATAATCAAAGCGGTGGCGAGTGCGCGGGTAGCGGTTTTCGACTACGGTCGAGCTGTTGAGGCCGATCGCGCAGCGGGCAGGGCCTTTGAGGCGGCCAATCAGTCGTTCAGCATCGCGTCTACCATGCATGGCGAGGGGGCGATCGGCTATCTTGATCTGCTTGATGCCAATCGAACCTTTATTTCGGCTCAACAGGATCGGTTGTTGGCCAGGCTTACGCGCGCCAATGCACAACTTGGGGTGCTTGCGGAGTTTAGTGGTGTGTGGTCGTCGGCGATTCATCAGAAGCTTTTAATAGAGCAGTCGTCCGGCTCTTAAGCGTTGGTGTGCAGTTTGGCGGGTACACGTACAGTGTGACCCTGACCCCACGGTTACTCATTACTTTGTCTCTGTGAATCACTCGATCCTCACAAAGGTTTCACATGAGGAAGATTGGTCGTTTTTCAAATCCTCTACGATAGTTCGATGGGGTTTGTCCGGTAAACTTCTTGAATTGTTTTGAAAAGTTGGAGGCGTCTGAGAAGCCAGAAGAAAGTGCAATTTCTAAAATGGAGTATTCGTTGCTCTGGAGTAACTGACTTGCATATTCTATTCGCTTTCTTAATATATAAACGTGAGGTGAATCGCCGGTTGCGGATTTGAATACACGACAAAAATAAAAAGGACTTAAAGCTACTTGCTGAGCTAAATCATCTACAAAGATTCGATAGGAAAGATTCGCTTCGATATATTCATCGATCCAGCGAACTTGCCTATTTGTCAAGGTTGACCTGGTGGCGTTATCGGTTCTCACTCTCCTTGTGTTTTCGCAGATGATCTGTGCCGCCAACGCTTTACCATAAAATTCGGCAAACATTGGACCATGCGGGTTGCCGTCTCGGATTTCATTGTCGATTGCCAGAGCGGTTTCCAGAAGCAAGCTGTTTTGTTTGAAAAACAGAGGATGACCGTGGAAGCGGCTAACGCCCATTTCTTCCGCCACGCTTGAAACGAGTTTCTCTGGGATGGTCATCAACAGTAGCTTACCCAATGGCGATGTATAACTGACCTGGTGGGGGCAGTTGTGGGGCAGATACACTGCAGAGCCCCTGTTTTGCGATTCTTTTCGGACAGTACCATCTACGCGTCGGTTAGCCTGAGCGGCCGAATTGAGCTTTACCATTAAGTAATGACCGGTCAAAGCATGTTCAATGGTTTCAAAATGATCTTTTTCTACCCGCTCGAAAAAGATGCTCTGCCATCCATACTCACGGCTTCCCCTGCCATCGTTGTTGGCGAGAAGTTGTTGTCGATCGTCTTCATGTTGGAAGTTGAATTGTTTCAGGCCCATAAAAACTCCGTTTAAAATGGTCGGTGTTTTCGCTACCCTTGAGTTTCGCGTTGTTCCGTCCGCTGGATCGCAATCGCAAGCCGCTTAACAGCTTCGTCCGCCAGGGAGGGCGTGATCGTTGAGAACGAAAGGCGAACCGAACTTAAGTCAGGTATCTCACAATAAAAATATTTCCCCGGAACAAACATCACGTGATGGCTTAGAGCTTGCTGAAGAACGAGTGATGCGTCCAGTCCGTTTGCAAATCGCCCCCAGAGGAACATCCCACCGTCGGGCACGTTGAGTTCGAGGGCGTCTGGCAAATGTTCCGAAATAGCTTTTATCAGCGCATCGCGCCGGCATTTGTAGGCCTTTTTAAGAAGTTGAAGTTGATCATCAAGGCGGCCGCTTTTCAGATAATAACCTGCAATATATTGCGATAGCGTACTACTGTGAAGATCCATAGATTGCTTGGCACGGCATAGCGAGTGAAAATAGCTCTCCGGGGGAATACACCAACCCAAGCGTAATCCGGGGGCGACAGTTTTTGAAAAAGACGAAATGTAGATAACCCGGTTTTTCGAGTTAAATGACTGTTCGGCTATTTCAAAGAGTGACGCAACATGCTCTCCGTCGTATCGAAGATCTCCGTATGGGTCGTCTTCAACGATCATAATGTCATGACGGATAGCAAACTCAACAAGTTTTGTCCTTTCGGGAAGTCGCAGGGTTGTGCCGGTTGGATTACTGAAGTTGGGAACAAGGTACATCAGCTTAATACGGTTATTGGCAACCAATGATTCCAATCGTGTGAAATCAATGCCGTACTGATCACCTTGGAATACTAATGTCTTCGCTCCTGCCATATTGAAAACCTGTAATGCGGCCAGATAGGTTGGCTCTTCAACCAACACACTATCACCCTCATCAAGAAAGGCTCTGGCTACAATGTCGAGCGCCTGCTGCGAACCGCTTGTAACTAGAATATGGTCGGGTTCCGCGCTGATTCCCTGCGCTACCATGCGGGAGGCAATTTCTTCCCTTAAGAACAATTCTCCTTCGGTCAGTCCATATTGATAGGTGGCATTTCTTGCACTTTCAACAGCTCGGAAAGTGGCCGCTTCAAGCCCTTCGGTATCTATGAGATCTGGTGCGGGTATTCCTCCCGCCAGTGAGATCATACCAGGGATTTTGGAATGCCTGAGCAGATCCCTTATCGCGGAACTGCTCATTGTCTGCATTCGACGAGAAAGAATGCTCTCGGAGGAGCTTGATGATCGATGGCTCATTTCAAATCCATTTGTTTTTCCAGAAGCATCTTCTGGCGTGTAGGTAACTATTTCGCGGTGTTATAAATGGTAGGGCCGGATGAAAGTGCTTGTCTTGGTTCAGATTGCGAAATTTGTGTTACTTTGCTCCTTGTTGGCCGCTGGCGTGATAGAAGCGGTATGGCATTTAACCATGTTACCAACCGCTTTAGCCGATGGGACGCGTCCAATTTATTGGGGGAAGTCCACACCAAACGCTAACCGCATCGGTTCCCACCGCTGGCGCTCCGGCACGCCGCAAAGCCAAGCGTTCAATGTACAGAAGGAGATCCCCTATGGGGCTGAAGGGAAGCTGTTTGTGTGGCGAGATAAGTTACGAGATCGACTCTGTGGATATGCCGATTGTGCATTGTCATTGTCAGACTTGTCGTAAAGCCCATGCGGCCTCATTTGCCGCCACTGCGGGAGTAAAGCGCGAGAACTTCCGTTGGCTCAGCGGCATAAATTCTATTTCTACGTTCGAATCATCTCCTGGCAAATCGCGCCATTTTTGCAAACGCTGTGGTTCTCATTTGGTCGCCGAGAGGCCTGCGCAGCCACACGTAATTGTTCGGGTGGCCACTCTGGACGATGATCCCGGTTTGAAGCCAGAGGCTCATATTTGGGTTTCGCACGACGTGCCATGGCTTGAGTCCGATAGAGTGTGTAAGTATAAGGAATGGCGCGACGACATTTAACAAATCGATCAAGTTCATTCCCGGCCTGGCGACCGTCCACCGGACGCCCCTATCGGGTCGTCGCTTGTTTTGGCGTCATACAGACTAAGGAGAGTCGATTTTGGATTTAGCTAATGTAGTACCGTGGGGGCGATCGCTAAAGGAATACCAAGCGATGTTTGGGCTATCGGATGATGATCTGAACAAGAAAATCCTAGGTTGCGGTGATGGCCCCGCAAGCTTCAATGTAGAGGCAACAGAGCGTGGGTGCCAAGTTGTTTCCTGTGATCCGGTTTACCAGTTTCAAGTCGACGAAATACGTCGTCGTATTGATGAAGTTTACCCTGAAATCATGACTAAGATGCGGCAGGACGCAGACAAGTATATTTGGAGGTCACTGAGTAGCGTCGAGCATCTTGGCGAGGTCCGTATGAATGCCATGTCGGGGTTCCTGGCCGACTTTGATGCCGGTTGTCAGCAAGGGCGGTATATATCAGCGTCTTTGCCATCATTACCGTTTTCCGACTTCGAGTTCGATTTGGCACTCTGCTCCCACTATCTTTTTCTCTACAGTGACCATGTGGATGGGGCAACTCACCTTAAATCAATGCGGGAGCTATGCAGAGTGGCGACCGAAGTCCGTGTCTTTCCTGTTTTATCCTTAGACGGAGAGGTCTCGAAGCATTTGGATCAGGTAATGACCGCATTATCTGCCGATGGGATTGATGTCTCATTGCAGCCTGTTAGTTACCGGTTTCAAAAAGGTGCTACTGAGATGTTGGTGGCAAATTCCGTATAACCAGTAGCTATTGGCGGACGCGCCTACGCTGCGCTCCGGCACGCCGCAACGCCAAGCGTTATCGAACCATCTGAATGTTCGCTTTGCGACCACACTGAATCTCATGCCTCAGCTACCAAGCCAGCTCTAATTGCCATGAAGCCCATGTTGGGCGTGGCCGGGTCGCTATGATGCCGGTGCTATCAGCAAGACTTAGTGCGGGTTGGGCGCAGTTGTTAGAAGCTGGTTATTGTTTGGCCGTGGCTTGCTTTCTGAATTTATTAGTAAGTTCTTTCAAGTAAGCTTCCCCGTGACCAACTTGATCACCTAGTCTCCTCAATTGCACGCTCCATTTGATTAAGAAAGAAATCAGCATGGCTGTTGTCAAAGCATAATGGAGGCCGGATCTTTAGAGTGTTCCCATATTTTCCTGCAGCACCAATGAGGACGCCATTCTGGCGAAGCGCATTTATAACTTTCGAGGTTTTTGCTGGGTCTGGTGTTCCCAATAAACTTGGGTCGATAAAATCTAGTCCCACGAACAGGCCGGCCCCTCGGACCGATCCGACTTCCTCATATTTATTGGCCAGATCTGTTAAACGGGTTTTGAGATAGAGGCCTACTTCTTTCGAATTGGCTATCAGACTTTCCTCTTCGATGACGTCCATGACAGCTGAGCCCGCCGCTACGGCGGCTGTTGAGCCTCCAAATGTATTGAAGTAGCCCACCTCCGCATTAAAAGAGGCGAATAAACGGTCGTTAGCAACAATGCCCGCCGCTGGATAACCGTTGCCCATTGGTTTCCCCATTGTCACGATATCAGGCGCAACATCATGTCTTGCGAAGCCCCACATGTTATCGCCTGTTCTGCCGAAGCCTGGTTGAACTTCGTCTGCAATGAACAAGCTCTCTTTGCTCTGTATTAAATCAACAGCGGGTTTGAGAAAACCAGCGGGATCGGCGATTACTCCGTCGCTTGAGAAAATGGTATCTACTATGAGGGCTGCACAGCCATAGCGGCGATCATTCAGGGTTTGAATGCCCTCTCTCACTTTATTGAGAAACCACGTCTTTGCCTCGTCCGGAGCCTGTGGCATTTCTGAGATAGGGATTACGAAAACGTGATCGGCGGGTTCGCTGGTTTTAAGTGAAGAGGGAGAGATCTCAGTTACAGCAGAGGTGTTGCCGTGGTAAGCAGCTTCAGTAACGATCACTCCATGGTTCTTGGTCCAGTGTCTGGCCAGCCGAAGTGCCATATCATTGCTTTCGCTGCCAGTGCACGTCATTACCATGCGGTTAAGCTTAGAGGGCATTGTATCCAGTATTCGTTCGATGTATTCGTGGATGGCCCCATGAAGGTATCGGGTATGGATATTCAGTTCCGCCATTTGCCGGCATACCGCATCAACAACTTTCGGGTGGCAATGCCCAACGGAAGGTACATTATTGTAGACGTCGAGATACCGGTTCCCAGAATCGTCGTAGAGCCAGACGCCTTCACCCCTCACAATGTGCAGTGGTTCTTGGTAAAAGAGCACCGATGTGGGGCCCACGGTTTTCAGCCTCCTCTCAACCATGCGGCTCAAATTAGTTGGCGTGCTTTTTTGTGTGTCGAAGCGGAAAGCATTTTGGTCAAGAATAGATCGGACACCTTTCACGTTCAGACTCCTAAATGCAGGTAACAAAAAGTCGATTTGCTAAATCAAACAAAGATTTACAGAAGCGCGTTGCAACGCTAATTGAACTTCCTCAGATGGATTGGCATCGCATACAATTTCACTTATCTGGTCCAGGGGGCAGACGGTTTCTAGCTTCCCAGAGCCAAGTTTGGAGTGATCAATCAGTAGAGTTGTTTGTTTCGACAACTTAATCATCGCGCGTTTTAAGCAGGCCACTTCCGCGTTGACTTCGGTAGGTCCGCGGGGTGTTAGAGCTCCACAACTAGAAAAGCAATGGTCTGCCTGATACCGCTGCAAATATTCAACGGTTAAACCGCCATAATTGGCATTTTCGTGGGCATTAAAAACGCCAGGTAGCATCAGTACTGTAAACGTGTAATTAGATGCGAGTGCTCGGGCCATAGCGAAGCTGTTTGTAATGACAGTCAGATCAGTGCGCTCTCTCGCTAACAGCTTTCCAAAATGTACGCACGTAGCACTGGCATCCATCATTAAAACATCGCCATCACTGACGCGGTGCAGGGCTGCGAGGCTGATCTTCTTGCGTTCATCGATAAGGAGCTCAGTGCGCTCTTCGAGGGTTGGTTCGGACGCGATTCTGGAATTGGCTGCTCCGCCATATGTGCGAATAACCAACCCTTCTGTTGCCATCGAATCAATATCTCGCCGAACTGTTTCAACCGAAACATCAAAATAGTCAGCCATCTCTGAAATCTGAACGACGGGCTGCCGGTCCAATTGCTCACGAATCTCGCGCCAACGCGCTTTTTTTGTCCACCTTCTCTTCGTCACAGCATTCACGCGCTCTGGTTTATGAAGTCTGATGCTTTGTTGTGCGCAGTATGGGGTAAAAGTTGGTAGGTGCCAAGTTATGGTGCGGAGAAAACTAGAGCGTTTTGGCTTTTATAGGATCTTTTTAATTCAAAAAAAACCTCTAAAACCAGACACCTAGATGTTTTTAATCTAATTTTTTAAGTGGTGGCCTGAAATATGCTTGAGCTCTAGTGGTTTAAAAATGTGGTAAATGCCAAGTGAAAATGTTGGGGGATCGCACATGTCGAAGCTAAAGACCAATCGTCGTAATTTTCTGAAGGGAATGGGGATGGCGGCGGGCGCGGCCGCAGCTCCAGGAGCTCTCTGGCCAAATATGGGTTGGGCTGCGTCAAAAGATAGGGCTCGTGAGCTGAATATCCTGGTTTGGGAGGGTTATAACTCGCCGAACGTTCTGGATCCTTTCCGCCGATCTTTTGATACACGGGTCTCTGCCCAGAATGTTCTCTCTGATCCGGATGCAGTGAATAAGCTCCGAGCCGGGGAAAATAAAGTATGGGACCTCGTAAATCTCAACAACCCTTGGGCGAGAGAAATCCTCTACCCGGAAGGCTTGATCAAACCGCTGGACCAAGAGCGTTTTCGGCCCTACTTCGACCAGATGCTTGAGGAATTTCGTTGGCCTTATAAGTGGGCGATGAGTCTGGATCAGAAAGAACTGTTGGGCATGACTCAGCGATTCGGACCGCTGTCGTTCGTGGTAAACACCGATAAAATTTCACGTTCGATGGCTGAAGATCAGGGCTTCAACCTCTTCATGGATCCCTCCATGAAGGGCCGTTACGGAATGCTCACCTGGGCAAACTGGAATATTTATCACATGTGTATAACGGCCGGCTTCACGCCGTTCAAAGAGCACACCGAAGCTGAATTTACAGAGTTCGAGCGAGTTGCAAGGTATCTGTTCAAAAACGCGAAGGTTCTCTCAGACGACCATCTGATGATGAACCAGGCGCTGATTACCGGTGGTATTGATGCCTACTTCACGGGCGGCACTTACTCCTGCTCAATCGCACGAATGGATGGCTTTTCAAACGTCAGGGGTATTACGCCGAAATCCGGACCGATCGACGGGAAGGGTGGCATTGTTTGGATCGAAGTCACCTCCGTTGTTAATAACCCTGAGCTTTCGCCGAGGGCCGAAGATTTCCTTGAGTATGTGCAACGCCCCGATGTGTCCAGACAAGTGGCGTTCGCCGAGGGCTCTCACAACCCCGTAACTCAGTTGGGAATGAAAGAAGTACGTGATGCGTTCACTAAGCAGGAGCTGGATGCCATTCAGTATGACAGCCTTGAGTGGGAGTTGGAGCACTGTGCGGATTACGACGTGAATCCTGACTACGACCGAATGCTCGAAATCTATACGCGTGCCCGTCGCGAGGCGTAATCCCGATATGCTCCGGTCCGGCGTGCTGCCGGACCGGAGCATACCTATATCCACTGGAGGCAGGTATGACTGAAAGCATTCTTGAATTGCGGAATGTAGAGAAATACTTCGGCGACTTTGTAGCGGTCGAACGCATTAACCTCGAAGTAAAAAAAGGTGAGTTTTTCACGATCGTAGGCCCATCCGGCAGTGGCAAGACGACCATGATCCGGATGTTGGTTGGTATGGATAAGCCATCTCGCGGCGATATTTTGATGTCGGGAGAGCGGGTTAACGATGTGCCTGCCAATCGCCGCCCAACCTGCATGGTTTTTCAATCCTTGGCGTTGTTTCCCCATAAAACTGTTGGAGAAAACATAGAGTTTCCCTTGAAGCTCCGCGGAGAAACAAAGAACAACCGGAAAACACGAGCAATCGAATTGCTGGAACAGCTCCACCTGTCAGACGCCTATTATTCAAAAAAGGTAAGTGAGTGTTCTGGCGGTGAGAAGCAGAGGGTGGCTCTGGCAAGAGCACTAGCCTTCGATCCTGAGATCCTCTTCTTCGATGAGCCGCTTTCGGCCCTGGACTATCGCCTGCGGAAAACGCTGGAGAAAGAACTTAAAGATATTCAGCGGAGAACCGGAAAGACTTTTGTTTACATCACCCATTCACTTGAAGAAGCAATGGTCATGAGTGATCGCATTTCAATAATGCGTGATGGCCGCATCGTGCAGATTGGAACTCCCGATGAAATCTACAATAAGCCCGCGAATAGCTTTGTCGCCCAGTTTATGGGTGAAGTAAATCAATTCAATGTTACCCGCCAGGAGGACGCTCGCTTTCTGGATACAGATACTCAAGACAGTTACGTCGGACCTCCAGGCGCTGATCTTGAATCTGGCATTCTTATCGTGCGACCTGAGCGCATTCAAATTTTAGCCGAGGGCGAAGCGGCTGACACAGAAATAGCTGGCACTGTGCAGAACCAGTACGTGCTGGGTTCGAGAGTTCAATATGAAGTGAAAGTAAAGAAACGCTCCCTGCTGGTTGAAACGATGATTGGCGATGCATGGGATGTCGGAGAAAGCGTCCGCTTAGGGTGGAATTCCGATCAGGCTTTTCTGCTTGCGAGATAGGAGGATCCTGAACATGAACATGCCATCTAAATCATATTCTGTAACCGACTCTTCTCCAGAACGTTTGCCGGAAAACATGGGGGGCGCTCTGAAGGTCAGGGCTCGAAAAACGTTACTTTGGTTTAAACAGCCTGGAGCACTTCTAAGCCTTCCTGCGTTATTTATTTTTGTGGCGGGATTCATAGGTCCGCTGGGGCTAGTGGTCATATACAGCTTTATGCCCGAGCGCTCCTTTGCTTTTAACCAGTTACCGACCCTAGAAAACTTTGTCACTATTTTCCAGGAAGGTTATTACATTTCATACGCCTGGTCTGTCTGGCTCGCTCTGGTATCGACACTGATATTAATCGTGATCTGTTGGCCTGTCGCCTACGGCCTATCGCGAATCTTCAGGCGCTCGATGATCCTCACGCTACTGCTGGTTCTGCCCCTATTTGTTTCAGAAAACGTTCGTCTTTTTGGCTGGGTATTAACGCTTCTGAACCATGGCATTCTGGACGGCACAACCAGAACGCTCTTTGGGTGGGAGCTTCCTGACATGCTCTACAACGCGCCCGTGACTGTATTGGGGATGGTGTATGTTTATTTGCCCTTCATGTTATTCCCAATGTCATTAGGCATATCAATGGTGCCCGATGCCTGCCGTGAAGCGGCTTTCGATATGGGAGCGACGCGTTGGCAGGTTTTTAAAGAGGTAGAACTGCCGCTGGCAATGCCAGGCATCATGATTGGATGTTTGTTGTCGTTTGTCCTCGTGCTTGGCTCCATATCGGAAGCGAAGATACTCGGAGGCCAGTCGATCATCATGATCTCTCATGATATTGAGACCGCGTTTACCTACGCACAGAACTGGCCTCTGGGTTCGGCTCTCTCAACGTTATTGATCCTACTCACTGCGGTCCTCGTGATTGGCCTCTTGTCCCGGCTGAATCTGGACAACTTGTTGTCGCGAAAATAGGAGCTAAGTCATGTCAGCTACTGAGACTGCATTCAGAAATCGTAAAAGCGAAAAGGCGATTCGGATCTGGACGGTTGTCATTTTGCTATTCATCTACCTTCCGATGGTTGCAGTTTTTATTGCATCGTTCTCCAAATTGCGCTTTTTCATGTTCCCCGTAAAGGCCTGGTCCCTTGACTGGTACGCGTCGGTGTTCAGTTCGATCGAGATTCGGGACTACCTGGGGACCTCACTCTTGATTGCGGGCGTCGTCACGATCGTTTCTGTTGTTCTGGCAATAGCGGGGGCATTGGCATTTGCGCGATATGAATGGAAAGGTCGCAGCCTTTATCAAAAACTGATTTTGCTACCGATCTTCTTTCCTCAGGCGGTGCTCGGCTTGGCCATTCTGTTGTGGTCTTCGGCACTGGATATCAGCCCTGGTTGGCAGCTGGCGGTATTTGCTCATTTGGTCTGGATCATTCCGATTGTCACGTTGGTCATTAGCATCCAGGTATACGGTTTCGATCCCTCTGTGGAAGAAGCTGCATACGATCTTGGAGCGTCCCGCTGGCAGGTATTCACGGAGGTGACATTGCCAATCCTTTGGCCAGGCATTTTTTCAGGAGCGTTGTTTGCCTTCCTTCTCTCGTGGGGCAATTTTCCACTGTCGACTTTCACAACGGGTGCAGAGCAAACCGTGCCGGTGTGGCTTTACGCAAAAATGGTGGCTGGATATTCGCCGCAGGTCCCCGCACTGGGTTCACTGACCACATTGATGGCCGGCTTGGTTCTTTTTGGTGGCTATTGGTTGGGTCGCCGAAAAGCCAAAAAGTAATCAGGATCTCTGCTTCGAAGAAGGTGAATTTATGGATTCGGCAATACATTTCGATCAGCTCAACAGAGAAACCCAGCTGATATTGCTAGAGCAAGTTGCCAGGCAAGCTCTTGGAGAATGGGGGTTATCTGAGGGCGCAGGGCTGAAGTTGCTTAGCCTCTCAGAGAACGCCACGTACCGAGTAGATTTGGGCAGCTCCGACAGGGCAGTGGTTATGCGCGTACACCGTCCCGGCTATCACACTCGAAATGCAGTCAGGACAGAGCTGGACTGGATGGCTGCGCTCCAGAGGGAGGCCGGAATTCTAACCCCCCAAGCAATACCAACTTCCTGTGGCGAGTACGTGGTGGAGGTCGAAGGCGATGACCATCTGATGGAAACTCGTTTTGTAGACCTGTTCGGGTTTATTGAGGGTACGGAGCCAGACGAGAACCGGCTTGAGGAAGCATTTCGAGACCTGGGCAAACTGACGGCGCGGCTACATAAACACGCTAAGAGTTGGCAACGACCAGCCTACTTTGAACGTCTGGTCTGGGACTTCGACGGATGTCTGGGCAATAGACCTAACTGGGGTGATTGGCGTGAGGCTCCCGGCTTGGATGAGCAGTCTCGGGAGTTGTTGGAGGAAACCTCTGAAACGATTAGGACGAGGCTTGAGGAATTCGGGAAAGGCTCCGATCGCTATGGTTTGATTCATTCTGATCTGCGTTTGGCGAATCTACTGGAAAACGGTACGGATATCCGAGTCATTGATTTCGATGACTGTGGTTCAGGTTGGTTCTTGTACGACCTAGCGTCAGCGATCAGCTTTATTGAGACACGGCCCGATGTACCGGAATTAGTCGCTTCATGGCTCTCTGGGTACTCAGAGATCACTGATCTCTCGCAGGCGGAGAGATCTGAAATACCGACATTTATCATGCTGCGGCGGATGACGCTTCTGGCATGGATCGGGTCGCATCCTACCGCAGACATGGCAGTAGAACAGGGCGTGGAATTCGCGAATGGCACAGTCGAGCTCGCCCGAGCCTACCTTTCTGATCCTCAATCGCTCGTAAAAAGAAAGACTTGAGCACAAACAAACATACGGTATGCCTTCTCATGAACAGGCAATTGAAATAAGAGGGACGAAATATGATTACATCGCTTGAAGGACTCTCGGTCATGGTGACCGGAGCAAGCAAGGGTATTGGAAAAGGTATAGCCTCGGGCTTTGCATCAGCAGGTGCAAAGGTTCTCGTGGTTGCTAGAAGTGAGGCGTCAGCTGCAACCGCGGTTGAAGAGATCGTGTCGGCCGGGGGGACAGCGAACCATTATTGTGCGGATGTTAGCAGTCGTAAAGACATGGAGGCCGCAGTTGCCCGTTGTGTTGAGTTGTACGGTGGACTAGATGTGTTATGTGCGAATGCAGGCATTTTCCCGTCTGCCGACCTTGAGTCCATGACGGACGACCAGTGGGACGAGGTCATGAACACCAATCTGAAAGGCACGTTCGTCAGCGTGCAGACGTGTCTACCTGAATTAAAGAAGAGTCAGGCAGGGCGGGTTGTGGTTACATCCTCCATCACTGGGCCTATCACAGGATTTCCCGGTTGGTCGCATTACGGCGCCAGCAAGTCCGCCCAACTAGGATTCATTCGCACAGCGGCCATCGAGCTGGGTAAATATCAGATCACGATAAATGCCGTAATGCCGGGAAACATCATTACTGAAGGCCTCGAAGATATGGGGCAGGAATATCTGGATCAGATGGCAGCCTCAATCCCACTCAAAAAGCTGGGTAGTACCGAGGATATTGCTAATGCCGCCATGTTTCTCGCTTCACGCGAAGCGGGCTATGTGACCGGGCAGACAATTGTTGTTGACGGTGGTCAGGTTCTGCCTGAGTCCCTGGAGGCCATGGAATAGAGCAGGGAGCAAATCCCTCGGAGGAAGAATGAGTGGGTATGCACAGTTGGCTGGCGGTGAGCGTTGGCATTTTCAAGACCTGAAATGCCTTCTCGCAGCGGCAACTCCGCTCCGATCTGGAGATGTACTGGCGGGTGTTGCTGCATGCTCTGATACGGAGCGGGTTGCGGCGCAGATGGCTCTTGCCGATCTGCCTTTAAAGGCGTTCCTGAATGAAGCGGTAATACCCTATGAGTCCGATGAGGTCTCAAGGTTAATTCTCGACAACCACGATGCCTCGGCTTTCGCCTTGGTCAGCCATCTGACAGTAGGTGACTTCAGAAACTGGCTGTTGAGTGACGAGTGCACTGAGGAAAACCTAAAGACGATATCGGCGGGACTCACGCCCGAAATGGCCGCGGCAGTGTCGAAAATTATGCGTCTTCAGGATCTGGTGCTTGTGTCGCAGAAGATCCGAATCAAAACGGCGTTCCGCAATACCATGGGACTCAAGGGCAGGATGTCGACAAGGCTGCAACCGAATAGTCCAACGGATAGCGTTTCAGCCATCGCCGCGAGCGTTCTGGATGGACTAATGTACGGTAACGGGGATGCAATGATAGGAATTAATCCGGCGACGGATAGCCTATCGGCCATCGGCGAACTGTTAGAAATGTTGGATTCTGTGGTTGGTAATTACAGTATTCCTACTCAGACGTGTGTCCTGACGCATATCACTTCCACTATTGAATTGATTAACCGGGGCAAGCCTGTAGACCTTGTCTTCCAGTCTATCGCCGGGACCGAAGCGGCCAATCGTAGTTTCGGTGTTTCGCTGTCATTGTTGGAGGAAGGGCGTGAGGCGGCGATGGGCCTCAAGCGCGGAACGGTCGGCAACAATGTTATGTACTTCGAGACCGGGCAGGGAAGTGCTCTTTCGGCTGGAGCTCACCATGGTTTAGATCAGCAAACCTGTGAAGCAAGAGCATACGCGGTAGCCCGGCACTATGATCCATTCTTGGTTAATACCGTTGTTGGATTTATAGGGCCTGAATATCTCTATGACGGTAAGCAAATTATTCGGGCCGGCCTGGAGGATCATTTCTGCGGGAAACTGTTAGGTGTGCCAATGGGTTGCGATATCTGCTACACCAACCATGCCGAAGCGGACCAAGACGATATGGACACCTTGTTAACACTCCTTGGGACCTCTGGGGTCAATTTTATAATGGGTATCCCAGGCGCCGACGATATCATGTTGAATTACCAAAGCACCTCCTTTCACGATGCACTCTATGTCAGGAAAGTACTTGGATTGCGTCCGGCACCTGAGTTTGAGCGCTGGCTAAAGGACATGGGAATTATGCAAATGGACGGTGGAGCTTTGACTACTAGTCAGAGTCTCCCGGCTCCCTTTTCCAGAGCAGTTTTGGCCGCGACGGCGGAGGCGGGCCAATGAACAGAGATCATCGTTTTCTATCTGGAGGTGTAACAGCTGATCCGTGGGATAATTTGAAACGGTTGACGGCAGCGCGTGTGGCGTTAGGCCGGGCGGGAACAAGTCTGCCGACATCAGCTCATCTGGAATTCCAGCTGGCCCATGCCGGAGCCCGGGATGCCGTGCACTCTGGCCTAGACGCCGATCGCTTGGCCGATCAGATACGGGACAAGGGCCTGAGCTGCTTTGTCGGCAACAGTGCTGCTGTCGGTCGTGAGGAATACCTTCAGCGCCCTGATCTTGGGAGGAAGTTGGATGAGGCAACTAAAAAGTCTTTAAGCGATTGGCACCAGGAAGAGGGGGCTCCTGAGTTCGATCTTTCAATTGTTATTGCTGATGGACTATCTGCTAGAGCAGTGCGTGACCACAGCTTACCGATGCTTGCTAACTTAATAACGTTGGCTGAAAAGGAGAACTGGAGTCTATCGCCGGTTGTCATAATTCGCCAAGGGAGGGTCGCAATTGGAGACGAGATAGGAAGCCAGTTGGCTGCCCGTATGGTCGTCTTAATGATCGGAGAAAGGCCGGGGTTGAGTTCTCCTGATAGCCTTGGCGTCTACTTTACCTTCGAACCTAAGCCTGGTTTGCGGGATGATTCTCGAAACTGCATTTCAAATATTCGTCCAGAAGGTCTTAGTCATGCTTTAGCCAGCCATAAGTTGACTGGTCTGCTTCGGGGTGCGAACGAGCGGAGGCTATCCGGGGTCCAACTCAAAGACGATTCAGAACTTGTAGCTGTAGATTCAGGCATCGCGGACATTGGCAATTTCCTCGCTCTTGCCGATATCCGCGAAAGTGACGCTTCGGAATCTTAAGCCTCTAGAGCCACCCAGTGGCCTTGGTTAATTTCGCCGTACTGACTTGGTTTAGATTGGTAACCTTTGGGCTTAATCGGATCTGGGGCTTTACTGTCTTCAAGGAGAGCCCGAAAGTCTCTCTTGCTGTCCAAGGCAGGAATCGGGACTGCAGAAAGTAAGCGCTGTGTGTAAGGGTGCTGTGGATTGTGCAGGACTTGATCCCTCGAACCAATTTCAACGATTCTTCCACCAAACATAACTGCGACTCGATGGCATAAGCGCTCAATCACGGCCATATCGTGGGAAATGAACAAGTAGCTCAGATTGTACTGGCTCTGCAGATCTTCCATAAGGTCAAGGACCTGTGCCTGCACAGACACATCCAATGCCGAGACCGGCTCGTCCGCAACGATGATTTTCGGGTTCAGTGCCAAAGCCCTGGCTATGCAAATTCGTTGGCGCTGGCCACCTGAAAACTGATGTGGATAGCGTGTCATAGCATCTGCTTCCGGTAATCCAACCTGCGCCAACAACTGGGCTACACGTTCCTTACGTTCCTCAGCATTTCCACGTCCATGAATGAGAAGGGGTTCTCCTACTAGTTCGGCAATGGTCTTTCTTGGATTGAGGGCGGCGAAGGGGTCTTGAAAGACCATTTGAATATCTTGCCGAATCTCTTTCAAAGCGCTTCCTTTTAAGCCCTTGATGTCTTTTCCCAGAACCTTAATCGAGCCTTCAAAATTGAGCATGCTCATAAGCGCGCGTCCGGTTGTCGATTTTCCGCAACCGCTTTCTCCAACCAAACCAAGGGTTTCGCCCTCGTGAAGTACAAAGTTAACGTGATCGACAGCGTGTACTTCCCTCGGTGGCTCGAACAAGGAATTCTTCCGCATTGGATAGCGGACACTCAGGTTTTCCACTTCAAGTACCGGCGGGCGTTCCGGCCTCTCCGATAGTGGCGGTGCTGTCCCCAGTCGAGGTACGGCGGCTAGAAGCTGCCTGGTATAGGCTGCAGCTGGATTGGAAAAGAGGGTTCGGATTGGAGCTGTTTCTTCCACAACACCGCGATTCATCACGACAACGTTGTCCGCCATTTCAGCAACTACGCCCATGTCATGGGTAATCATCAGTACGCCTGTTTGATACTCTTTCTGAAGCTCTCGAATCAATTCCAGTATCTGGGCCTGGATAGTAACATCCAGGGCTGTGGTCGGTTCATCGGCGATTAGAATCTGTGGGCTGCAGAGCATCGCCATCGCTATCATAACTCTTTGACGTAACCCGCCGGAAAGCTCATGCGGGTATTGGCGCAGACGCTCGGAGACTTTGGGTATCCGAACGGCGTCGAGCATAGAGCGGATCTGTTGCCATGCTGCATCACCTGATGCGATCCGATGGCGCTTGAGGGTCTCCATCATCTGATCTCCAATGCGCATGATTGGATTCAAAGATGTC
Source organism: Marinobacter sp. tcs-11 (assembly GCF_002049515.1). Taxonomy (NCBI): domain Bacteria; kingdom Pseudomonadati; phylum Pseudomonadota; class Gammaproteobacteria; order Pseudomonadales; family Marinobacteraceae; genus Marinobacter; species Marinobacter sp. tcs-11. The sequence continues at coordinate 41,239 of NZ_LLYU01000019.1, forward strand.
ATTGGCTCTTGAAAAATCATTCCAATCTGTTTGGCCCGGATGTTTTGCATTTCGGGTTCAGACTTGCTGAGTAACTCTTCATTATGAAAAAGAATGGCACCACTCGGAGTGCGGGCCATTTTGGGCAAAAGCCCCATGATCGCGAGTGCTGATAACGATTTACCGCTACCAGACTCTCCTGCAATACAAAGTGTTTCTGACCTGTTCAGATTAAAATTAAGGTCGTCAACGACTCGCTTACATGACTGACCCTGACCAAACTCAATGCTCAGGTTTTCAACCGATAAAAGCGATTTCCCGGCTTGTGCCGAATCAGGGACAGTCATACTCACGTCATCTCCTAGTTAAAAACGACTTTGGGAACATAGAAAGACACGACACAGTTAGGCATGTCGACAATTTCACTGATGCGCAGGTCTCCACACACGGAACACAGCATGTAAGCTTGCTCGACTGGCATGCCGTGCTCGCGAGCAACCCACTCAACGGCCCCGCTAACAGCATCTCGCGCCGCTTGCATAAGGTCTGGGCCCACGCCCGTGAAGACTTCGTAGCCCGCTTGGTCGAGGTGCCGAGTTACTGGACCTGCCGTAGTAAATCGTGGCATCGCAAGCGGGGTATCTTTGATCAGATCCAAAGTGACGGTAATGTCCATGGCACTCTCAATTGCAGTGCCACAAATCTCTCCGTCCCCTTGGGCCGCGTGAGTATCTCCGATAGACAGCAGAGCACCCGCAACCTCCACTGGCAGGTACAGAGTAGAACCAGCGTTCAGATCGCGGATATCCAGATTACCTCCGACCCGGCGTGGCGGAACCACGGAATGTAAGCCCGGTTCTGCCAATGCCAAACCGATCGTTCCGGCAAATGGTTTGAGGGGTACCCTGGCGTATTTGCCGAACATTGCCGGCGCCATGCTTGATGTATCGTAATTCCAGAGAGCCAGTGCTGGATCTTTGAACTGGTCTGTGAGCAAGCCGAACCCGGGAATATTGGCTGTCCAGCCAAATCCTGAGGGCCGAAAGCTGTCGATGGTAATTTTCAGGATGTCACCAGGTTCCGCGCCCTCGACATAGACAGGCCCAGTGACAGGGTTGATTTTGTCAAAGGGCATGTCACGAACCGATTCCACAGTCGAATCGGAAGTGAAGTACCCATTGCCAGAGTCTTTGCACTCAAGTTCCAGCGTGGTTCCTGGCGCTACTCGTGCAACGGGCTCAATGCTGTTATCCCATCCATGATGGTGGTGACCATGGATGGTTTTTACCAGGCTGTTCTCACACATTACTTCACCCAGATATAGTCGTAGTTGACAGGGACGTGCACAGGATCGACGTAGAGCGCATCTTCACCGCCCATTCTCTTGGAGTGCACGGTGACCCGTTGCTCGTTAAAAATTGGAACCCAAGGAGCATCCGCCATTGCTTGAGTAAATACTTCACCCCACAGCTCAGTTCTAGCCTCTTGTTGCTCTGCAGCGGCCATAGCATCTGCCTTGGCACCTTTAGCATCGAGTTCTTCGTTGCAATACCAAGCCCAATTCCAGCCTCCTGGAACTGCGCCGTCACACCCAAGGATCGGTCCCCAGAAGTTTGAAGGATCGGGGAAGTCAGCAATCCACGCCATGCCACCGGACCAAACCATTGGAGCCTGATCCTGAACGCCTCCAGCTGCTATAACATTGGCTTGTGCTAGCGATTTGATATTCGCCGTAATGCCGATATTCGCCAGATCCTGCTGCATAGCTTGGGCAATTCGCGGCTGAGGATCGGTGTTCATAACGAACAATTCTGTTTCAAAACCGTCCGCGAAGCCTGCCTCTGCCAGCAAGGCCTTCGCGCCTTCAGGATCAAATTTATACCCTTCGTAATCCGAGTCGTAACCAGGCATCGCTGGCGGTAAGGGCTGATTCGCAGGTGTTGCCCGGCCGTTGATGATGCGTACGATGCGGTCTTTGTTGATCGCCATATTGATCGCTTTACGCACTTTTAGGTTGTCCAGCGGAGGCATCGTGACATTTAGCGTCAGGTATCCTGTGTGTAGCTGGTCGCCTGTGACCATTAGATCCTGGAATCGCGGATCATTTTTAAACTGAAGGTATTTCGCTGGGGGAATCCCGTCGCCCGCGATGTCCACTTCGTCCCGTTCCAGGCGCTGCAACGCCACCAACGGTTCTTGGCCGACTTCGAAGGTGATGGTGTCGATGTAAGGAACGCCCGAGCGGAAATACTCTGGATTCTTCTCGAATACGAGCTTTTGTCCAAGAGTCCAGTCTGTGAGCTCGTAAGCTCCAGTGCCAACCGGATTCTTACCAAAATCTTCACCGTATTTTTCGACCTCTTCCTTGGGCACGATAGACGCAAAGTTCAGTCCCATTACGTGCAGGAAGGTCGCATTTGGAGCAGTCAGCTCAATCGATACGGTGTAGTCGTCAACGACTTTGACACCTTCCAATTCAGTGGTCTCCCCTTTGGAAACCGCTTCATAGCCAACGATTGGAGAAAAGAAACCGGCGCCAGGACTTTTTGTATTTGGGTTGGAGGTTCGCTCCAAAGAATACTTAACATCGGCCGCTTTCATTTCGCGGCCATTATGGAATTTAACCCCTGGGCGTAATTTGAAGGTATAGGTCTTCCCATCTTCAGACAGCGTGTAGCTCTCGGCGAGGTCTAACCTGAGTTCGGTGGTTCCTGGATCGTAGTCCATCAGGCCGTCAAACAGACTTTTTATCATGGACCAGTTTTGCCAATCGTAACCGATAGCTGGGTCAAGAGTTGCGACGTCATTTTGATAGGTCACAATGATATCGCCGCCGCTCTTCGGTTCAGCAGCCTGAACAGAGGCGGCAAACATGAGTGATGCGATAGTACTCGTGAAGAGGCTTTTACGAGTTTTCAAGGTCATAGTACGTGCTCCGTTGATTATCATTTTGCTTCTTTGAGGTTAGTGCTCTTACGACTTCTCCAGGTTGATCCGAGGATCGACTAAGGGAACCAGTAAATCGGCAATAAGGTTTGCAAGGACAATGACGACTGCCGATACCATAGTGACTCCGACAATGACGGGGATATCGACGCGTTGAATGGCTTGCCAAGCGAGCTGTCCAAGCCCCGGCCAGCCAAATACAGACTCGACGACTACCAAGCCACCGATGAAGATGCCGATGTCGATACCTACCATCGGAATCACTGGGATAATTGCGTTGGGAAGAACATGGCGGAAAATGACACGCATCCTTGTCAGACCCTTGGAGTGGGCCGTCCTAATGAAGTCTTGCTGTAAGACCTCAATCATCGACGAGCGAACCATCCGTGAGTACCAGCCACTGCCAAGCAGGCCGAGTGTGATGGCGGGCAAAAGAATATGGTGCGTCGTGCCATAACCGCCGAGTGGGAACCACTCCAGGTGGACGGCAAACAAGTAAAGAAACAGCATGGATGCGATGAAATGGGGTGACGAAACTCCCACGAACGAGAACGCCATTAAGCCTCTATCCAGAGCCGTATTCCGTTTCAACGCCGCCAAGACGCCAAGGCTGATGCCAATCAGCAGCTCAAACCCAATACCCCAGACCAAGAGTTGCGAACTGGCAGAAAGTCGTGACCCGATCAATGCGGAGACTTCTGTCCGTTGAATGTAAGACCTGCCAAGGTCCCCCTGAACCAGGTTCATCAGGTATTGGAAATACTGCTGGTAGAAGGGTAGATCCAAACCTAATTGTGCTCGGATATTGGCTACCGTTTCTGGCGTGGCGCTTCGTCCCGCCAACTGCCGCGCTGGATCCGCCGGGATCAGGTAAAGGAGCAGATAAGTAATGAACGATACCCCCAGTAATATCAGAACGGCGTAGGCCAGACGTCGGAGAATATAAATAGTCATTAGTCTCTCCCTTTCAGAGATGGATCCAGCTCATCGCGCAAGGCATCACCGACGAGGTTGAAACTGAGCGAAAGCAGGACAATCAGTGTTCCCGGGAAGAGCACCAGCCAAACAGCAGAGGTGAAATAGGTCTGACTCTCGAAAATGATGTTGCCCCAGCTTGGCGTGGGCGGCTGAACACCAACACCAAGAAACGAGAGTGTGGCTTCCAACAACACCGTGGTGGAAATTCCTAATGTGGCCCAAACCATGATTGTGGGCAGCAAGTGAGGGAGTAAGTGAGAGAAGAGGATGCGGCGAGTGCTGGCGCCCAAAGTCCTTTCCACTGCTATGAACTCTCGGGATGAGATGGCAATGGTTTCGGAATAGATGACCCTGGCCACTTGCACCCAGTTAACCATGGCGATGACCAAAGCTACTATCCATAGGCTTGGTTCAAGGATGGCTGCCAGAGCGATTGCCAAGAGAAGCGCGGGAAATGCCATCATCAGGTCGGTCATACGCATTAAAACGTTCCCGACCCAGCCTCTAAGAAAACCGGCGGTAACCCCGACTAAGGTGCCAATGAGGATTGCGATGCCATTGGCGACAATGCCGATGATAAGCGAGGTCTGTGCTCCATAAATCAACCGGGATAAGAGGTCCCGCCCCAGCAGGTCTGTACCCAGTAAAAAGGTACTGTTTGGAGGAAGGGGAGCGCCTTCCATAGTCAGCCCCTCGAAGAACTGTTTGTTGGGATCGTAAGGGGCAATCCAGGATGCAAAGAGTGATGCTAGGACTACGGAGACAATGACAAAAAGCGAAAAAGCGACTGATTTATGCCGACAGAGTTTTTTGATCAATTGGAAAGCAGACATGGTTAGTTCCTGATCCCAATGGTAGGTTCAATCTGCTCGATATCACTGCAGATCGCTTCGATACTGATGTTGAGTTCCATTGATAAGGTACGAATGCGGTCGAAGGCGTCGTGCTCATCAATTTTTAGATCTGTCATTAGCCTTGCGACCGCTTTGGCGATTTGGGGGCGAGCCTGTATTTGGAGGGATTGGCGCGAGTTTTCAGCCTTCAAAGCGTTTATTTGTTCTCTTAAATTACTGGCCATCATCAGCGTGGTGTACACGGAGCTCTGAGTTAGCGGCCGATTTAGCATGGCGGTTGCGCCCACCCGAATTGCGCTCTGGATTTGTGACAGTGTTTCGTGGCGCGAAAGTGCGATTATGGGTAACCCCTGATTACGGGCCTGGTTCAAAATTTCCTGGCTTTGCAACTCATCAATTTCAACAATTACAGCGAGGATGCTCTCGTCGAGATTCTGAGCAGCTGAATCTGCAGAGAGCGCTTCCATTCCAAGACGCCGGATGCTTTTGGTGAGCATTTGCTGGGTCCGGTCGTCGCAATCAATTAGCAATAGCTTTCGGCGGCCGGGAAAAGACTGATTGTATTCTGTCATTTGACTACCCTCAGAAAGTGGCCTTGGGTACTCCGTGCTGCAAGGTTCCGAAACACGTCGAAGTTGCTTTGAACCAGGTATGGATCTGCGGCTATCGATCCGCTTTCAATGTGGACGAGCTCGAATTGGCCTCCCTTAGCCTCGGCGATGTAGCTGGGCAGGCTAAGGTGGTTGTTGTGCTCAGCAATCGTTATCTCGCCCAACAAAGATTGGTATTTCAGTTGATACAGAGCATCAGCAATGGCTTCAGGATCGTCATGTCCGACTTTCTGTCTTGCCGTTGCGAACAGATGCATTGCGATATAGGCGACGGTGTAATAGTGCGAGAAGGGCTGTCTCCCATGTAATGCACTTTGTCTGGCGACAAACGAGGGAGCGACGCATTCAAAAAAAGCACCGCAAGACAGCAATCGAATGGAGTCTGCACCCTGGATGCGCGGCAGTTCGGACTCTGTAAAGTTGCAACTGAGTACAGGGTTGCGAATGCCTTTCTTTGAGCAAGCTGCGCTTAACTGCCGGAGGAAGTGGTATGAGGACTCACCGACCAGGTTGTTCAAAACAAAGCCAGGGTTGTGGCTCATGATGTTTTCGATGAGGGCATCGAAATCCGTGTCACCGAAACGGTAGTATTTTTCTGCAGTAACTTCGCCTGCAGCCGTCTCTACTAGCTCTCGTGCGATGCGGTTACTTTCCCAACCCCAAACGTAATTCGAGCCCACCAAGCATGCCCTAGCGCCAAAATTGGCAATTGCATACTGCATCAAAGGTAAAAGATTTTGATTGGGGCAGCCGCCGAGGTACAGAACACTCTCGCTGCACTCGTAGCCTTCATATGGACAGGAGTACCAGAGCAGGCGATTGGCACGTTCCAGGTCTGGAATGATTTCTTTGCGACTTGCAGACGTTGTTGTCCCGAATATGTGTTTGGCACCGCTTTCCGTGAGGCGCTCAAGGCCCACCGCATACCCCTGAAGCTCGCCATAGGGGTCGTGTTCGGTTGAGGCGATAGTGAACTCGTAAGCCGGATCTTCGTTGATTTCTGTAATTGCGTCTCGAAGTCCCGCCAAAGTGCTGCGCCCCAGATCTTGGTAGGTGCCATGGGACGATACTAGTAATCCAACATTTACAATTGCAGACATCTTCTTATTCCATAAAAAAAGCCTGAACATTCGCGAATTGCGAATGTTCAGGCTTCGATACCCTAGCGCCAATTCCAGCGCTGCTATTTTTGAAGACTTACGGTTTTAACCAGCTTCTTGAACTTGCTAACAATACATGAAAATAGTGTGCCAACTATCTTAATGACCTCTTGCCTAGTTTATTAGCTACATTTCGCGGACTCTCCAGGTTTTGCCTGAGCTTATTAAGTTGTAAATAATTCCCTTTGTTGCTCCATAATCAAGCAGATTGCGCTAGATTGGTGCAACTTTGGTGAGGTCCGAACTAGATGGGGCTTGTCTGGGCAGTTGCAAGAGCAGAGCATAAAATGGCAATTGCCCGGAGGGCTTCCGCCGCTCGTAAGGTTAAGTTGAGGAACTCGCTAATCCGAAAGAGGTCTTTGAGACAGGTCACGCCAACCGCTTATAAAGCATGCAATTCTGCCCACTGAGGTGGCCCCAATCCGTTGGACAATAAGCGTAAGGGTCGAGGAATCCTCGGATACGGATATGTCGCCTCAATTTGAATGTTTACCATATCTTCCAAATTCCTAACTTCAAGGAGAAAGGGTGGGTAAGCTTTCTGATCAAGTCGACTGGCAATATCTGCTGCGTGAGTTCTGGCTACTTTATCGGTTTGGTTCAGCTGGCGGAAACTCGACTATCCGTTCTCATCTCAAGGAGGTGCGTAATCGGCTCAACGCTGAGCTGGAAAAGAACCCCACAGTTGCTTTCGACCAACCCAATAACTTGCCCGTATGCGCCTGGTTCAATCGAGCCATTGATCAGGGTTTAAACGAGCGCACTGCGCCGCTCGCCAGGGCGCTAATGCGTGTTCAGGGAGAACTTACGTGGAGATATGGCTATGAGCGGATGCGTCCCGGTTTGGCACGCAAATACGCGTATGCTGAGTTACTCGGTCCAAACGGCCCAGTGATCAGCGAAAATTTGATTCTGGGGGCGGTGCTGTTCGCGCCAAAATGCACCTACCCCGAACATAGCCATGACGGAATCAGTGAGTCTTATATTTGCATCAGTGGGTCAGTTTCAGACAGCAACTACAGCGTGTTCTCGCCGGGTTCGCTGTTGTTCAATCCCCCGAAAAGGGCGCATCGGATGACAACAGGTGATTTTGAGCCAACCTTGCTTGCATATGCCTGGACCGGAGAGCCTGAAAAGCTGGCGAACCAAAAAATGGACTTTTCGATTAAGAAGTAGTTGGCAGGTTTGGACAGTTTGATTGGCTCGCATGCTGAAGGAATTATTGCTAAACCAGAATGTTCGCTTTGCGACCAGGCCGAGCTTCTCAAACTCCCAAACATAAAGCGAACATTCGAGTCAGGAGTTCTCAGAAGACGATGTTGTGCTGATGATCAGAGACATTGAGCAGTTTTTGGCTCAATACTTACTTGCCTCTTGTCTCTTTTCTATTCTGTCGGCATGGGGCCCTACGCTAATTTGCCGGTCTGGCAAATCGCGACTACTTCGTCATTTCTGAGAAGTTGCGTAACCAGCCAACTATAGACTATCTATTTTGCCATGGCTCAAATAACGTCACTGTATGTCTATAAGGTCGTCAGTCAGGCAAGTCCGGGCGTCGAAACGCGGGACTTGATACGCAAACTTGGCCTACCCGTGGACGGCCCCATCGATCCGACAAAGATGGTGTCTTCACCGGAGTACTATGATTTCTTTGCGGCTTTGGTTGATCGAGATCCCAAGGGCCTCTCATTACCGTTGAGAATCGGCGCCTCGATGCGAAGCGACGAGTACGGCGCTTTCGGTCTGGCATGGAAATCCGCGCCGACCTTGCGTGGCTCATTCACAAGGGCAGAGCGGTACGGGCATGTTCTGGGCAGTGCAGAAACCTATTCGCTTGAGGACACGGCACAGGGGACATTCTTTAACCTTGAAAAAGCCGGGGATGGTTCCACGGGCATGCTGCTCTCCAACGAGGCCAGCATGTCGGCGGTGCATACCATCATCAAGGAAGTCAGCTCCTCAGATTTCATTCCTTTGGCCATCTACTTCAAGCATGCGCCGAGAGGCGATACCAGAGTGTACGAGAATTATTTCGGTTGCCCGGTCCATTTCGAGACGGGACGAGATGCGGTGCTTGTAAGAAAAGAAAGCATCGAAACCCCCAACAGACTGGGCGATGAATCCATCGCCCAGTTCTTTGACCGCCATCTTGAACAGCAACTGAATTCGCTTAAGGGCGACATCTACCTGCAACAGCAAGTTCGGCGTGCTGTCGCCAACGTGCTTAGTGAGGGAGTACCGAAGCTGTCACGGATTGCGTCCGAACTGAATATGGGCGCACGGACATTGCAAAGAAGGTTGTCGGAGCAGGGGTATTCCTTTCAAAACGTTGTCGACATGGCGCAAAAGGATCTCGCACAGAGACTTCTTCGTGAGACAGACTACAGCCTTGCCGAAGTCGCCTTCCTGACGGGGTTTGCCGAGCAGAGCGGGTTCACGCGGGCTTTCAAGCGTTGGGCAGGGCAGACTCCACGATCCTATCGGCTTTTGACCCGTTAAGTTTGAAGTTGGCGCCGTCTGCACAAACTCTGGCATGCCGAGGCAATAACAAGCGACGCGGTTTCACGAAAATGGACTTGCACTTAAATCAAAAGTAGCAAGTCAATGAAACCATCCAACCAGGCACATCAGACAATTCTCGTCTTGGGCGGTACCGGCAAAACCGGTAAACGCATCGTCGGTCAGCTGAAAGACAGCGGTTATGAGGTTCGAGTTGGATCCCGCTCAGCCATCCCATCGTTTGATTGGGACAACGAGAAAAGCTGGGACCCTTGCCTCACTGGCGTCACTTCAGCCTATATCACCTACTCGCCAGACCTGGCCATGCCAGGCGCAACCGACGCTATCCAGGCGTTTGTGAGCCTGGCCAAACGACGAGGAGTGAAGCGGCTCGTCCTGCTATCCGGCCGTGGCGAAGCCGAGGCACAAGCCTGCGAAGACATTGTTCAGGAGTCCGGACTGGAATGGACCATCGTCCGCGCAAGCTGGTTCAACCAGAACTTTTCTGAAGGCGCATTCATCGACATGGTTCTGAATGGCGCGATCACACTGCCAGCGGGCGATCAGGTCGAGCCTTTCGTGGATGTGGATGACATTGCAGATGTGGCTGTTGCTGCTCTGACTCAGGACCACCACAACGGCCATATCTATGAGGTGACGGGACCAAGATTGATGACTTTCGCGGACGTGGCCAAAGACCTTTCCCGCGCGACCGGCCGTGAGATTTCGTTCATCGACGTACCTCACGACGGCTTTATCGCCGAGATGGAGAACGCTGGAGCGCCAAAGGATGTGGTCTGGATGCTGGATTATCTGTTCGCAACGGTTCTAGATGGCCGCAACGCCCAATTGACCGACGGCGTTCAACAGGCACTTGGCCGACCACCGAAAGACTTCGCTGTGTATGCCGAGGAAGTGGCAGAGACCGGTGTTTGGCAAGGGCGGTAACGGGCTGCGCCAGGGTAAACATACAGGTTTGGCAGCAGTATTCAGCAGTAGTCAAACCTTATGCTCTCCCAATATTACCTTACAGAGAACATAAAAAATGCTTGATAAGATACTGTTAAATATATCAATCGCTCTCTACGCAATTGCTGTTCCGTATTTGGGAATCAACGACACCCACGTCTTTAACCCAGACTGGGTAGCCCACGCAAGATTGCACGAAGTGTGGCAGTTGATCACCAACTCTTCCCTGGGTGCGATTGCCCTGTGGCTTACCTGGATGTCTGCGGATGGCCGGGGGAAAGCCAGTGTAATTGCGCTCTTGATCACCGGCGGTTTCCTCGCAGCCTATGCCTTACAGGGGGCCTACGGCGGATCAATGGTGCATCCGGATGGCACTGAAAAGACGTTGTTTGGCGTCAATGTCGGCGTGATTGGGTTCGGCTGGGTATTTCTGAGCTCCATTTTTACGCTCGTTAGAGCAGGGCGCCAGGAAGCGACAGAGAAAAATTGAAGCTGTTTAAATATAGTGGCGACGCGATGTAACACTTGAACCGGCTGGGTTACTGATAGGTAACGGGGACACAGACCTTAAAGACCTTCAGGAGCCCAGCATGGCCCACAAGTTTGCGGAAATCGCTTTTACCCGGACCGTTAAGCAGGTTCAGGAGGACATGGGTAGCCGGTCGGGTTACGCATCCATAGAGACCGGCCCCGACCGAAACCATCTGCTCAGGGAGCGGGAGCGCACCTTCATTGAAGCTCGTGACAGTTTCTATATTGCCAGCGTCAGTGAGACAGGCTGGCCTTACATCCAGCATCGGGGTGGGCCGGCCGGGTTTTTGAAGGTAATAGACCAGTCGACCATCGGTTTCGCTGATTACTCGGGCAACCGTCAGTACGTCACAACGGGAAACGTCCTGAACAATGATCGCGTGGCGCTGTTCCTGATGGACTATCCGAACCGTAGGAGGCTAAAACTGCTTGGCCGGATGGCGCTTGTGGGTTCCGACCAGCCGTCGATTCTGGACGATCTGAAGGACGATAGTTATGACGCGAAGGTAGAGAAGGGCATGCTCATTCATGTCGAAGCCTTCGACTGGAATTGTCCGCAACACATAACCCCTCGCTACAATCAGGCAGAGGTCGAAGCCCTGCTCGAGTCGATGCGAGACGGCGGCTGAACCGATATCACAGGGTAGACTGAAGCTTGCCGCTGTAGCGCCGGAGTTTGCCTACGGTTTCTGACCAGTCATCTGCCCCTACCATATCGGTAAACTCACCGTGAGCTTCTTCCCATCTTACCAATGCCTGCTGATATATTTCCTCGCCTTCCGGCGTCAGAGCCAGGCCTAGCGAACGCTTATGGCCCGTTGGCTGAGACTGAAGCAAGCCCTTGGCAATCAGTTTTTCAACCGTTCGCTGAAGCGATGTCCGCTCCATTCCGAGTAACTCAGCCAGCTCGTTGATGGAGTTTGGTGGTGACAGTTTGATGGCATTCAGAATTGAGAACTGGGTAATCCTGAGACCGGTATCGGAAAGGTGATGGTTGTAGTGCCGGGTTACCAGCCGGGAAAAAACGCGGGAGTAAAGAGCCGCGCAGGTTCTGGCAACATCAAGCGGCGTTGTTTCCTGATCAACAGACTGCTCAGACATGTTGGGCTCCTGCTAATGAAGTGTATATGCATGATCGTAGGTTGCAGTGCGTGCATTGTCCAGACAATCAGGTAAACGGAATGGCTGCAATTCTGGGGTAGTTTCAGTAACAGATAGGCCCGCTGGACGTCTGTGCAGTAAAGATCACTCTATAACGACCTCATCAAACACGAGGGAGGCACCATGAAAAACCAGGAACTCAACCTGTTACACGTGTTCAGCGCCATCATGACGGAAGGCTCAATCACACGAGCGGCGGACCGACTCGGTATGACCCAGCCAGCGGTTTCGAACGTTGTTTCCCGAATGCGGACGGCCTGGAAAGATCCTTTGTTTGTGAAGCGGGGGCGGCAGGTAGAACCGACTTCGTATGCGCAAAGCCTTTGGGACCAGATCCGCAATCCGCTGTACGAACTGTCCAATGCGGTAAATTCTACCCGTTTCACACCCAGTGAATCCCGCAGGACGTTCAGGGTAGCTGTTACCGATCTGATTCTCGAGATGGTCTGGCAACCGCTGGTCTCCGAGCTGCAGAAAAGTGCGCCAGGGATTGATTTGCATGCGGTACCTTTCTCACCCGCCACTGCAGCGAATCATCTGCGCGAAGCAAGTGTTGATTTCGTAATTGGATTCTTCGAGCAGCACGATCACAGTCTCAGAAGCCTGTGGTTGTTCGACACCGGATATGTATTGGCCATGAGAAGTGGCCATGAGCTCAGTGGTCGTCCGGTTGACCTTGATTCATTTCTGAATGCCCAACACCTGCTGGCAACCATGTCTGGTGAGGCTCACGGTGTTGTCGACGATACACTCAACCGGCGTGGCCTGGAGAGACGCGTGGCAGTGACGGTAAACCACTTTTCCGCGGTTCCAAATCTGCTCAGAAACTCCGACCTGGTTGCTACTATCCCCGAAGTTATCACCGGCGACTGCGAATTCTGCGCAGGTATTTCCATTACCAGTCTGCCAATTGAGGTGGAGCCCACCAGCCTGTATCTCGCATGGCACACCCGACACGACCGGGATCCGGGCATTATCTGGATTCGGAGCGTGATCGAGCGGGTCGCAAAAGAGTGTTGGGCAAACGCGATGGCGGCCAGGGCGCTTGATTGCGGTCCGCTAACCGTGATTAAACCCGGCTTGGACAATCGGCCCATTAACTAGAACGCTTGTCCCTTTGTGACGGTGCTCCGGTGGTTACTATTTCTCTCGTAGACATCAACCACTGGAGAAACCAACATGAAAAACATCACTGCCAAAGCCTTGCTTCTTGTTTCCATCGCCCTGATTTCCGCTTCCGCCAGCGCAACCCTGGCGGACCGAAAATCAGACAGCGACGATTACGGCCACTCCGTGAGTAGCCCGTACAGCGGTCAAAAAGTAATCCGCGGCCAGGTTATTCTGAAGTAAAGCGCAATACCAACTAAAAAGGGGCAAGGATTCAGAATCCTTGCCCCTTGTCTGTTTCAGCTCTATCAGGCCACGTTAGCGTTTTCCTCAACTACGTTTTTCTCAGCTTCGGCGGCTGTCGCGTTCAGCTTTTTCCATTCCCTGGGCGTCATGCCCGTATTCTTTTTGAAAGCCCTCGAGAACCCGGAGGCGTCTTCGTAACCAACTTCGAAACAAATAATCGACATGGGCTTGTCTTTGAGGATGAGCTTCTTGGCTGCAGAGATTCGGACATTCTGGACGTATTCGCCAGGTGCCAGGCCGAGCACGTTTTTGAAGTGCTGTATGAAGGTTGAGCGGGACATGGTCGCCACTTCAGCCAGCTTATCAACAGAAAGATCTCCATTCAGATTTCTGTCGATGCAATTCAGCACCTTGCTCAGCTGACGGTCCGCAAGCGCGGATAGCATGCCCTTGGGTGTTTCTCCTTCGGAAACGATATGCCGTAGCACATTCACGAAAATCACCTCAACGAGTCGGTTCATAACCGCGTCCCGCCCCTCCTGGGCTGCTTCGGCCTCCGCGAACAGTACATCTACGAATGAGCCAAGGCCCTGAACCGAAGACAGGGGAAGTACAACGGAAGGGGGCAGCGCCTGGAGGACTGGGTTTCGGGAACCAGTCTGGAACTTGATTGACGCGCATATTATCTCGGCGCCTTCCTTGTTGGCACCGAAAAGCTGATGCGGCTGAGAGCACACTGAGAAAATCATGGTTGGTTCGGTGAGCGTAATCTTCTCCCGATTGCCTTCCATGATGTCGAGCACCCCCGAACGCAGTACATGGATATAACCGGTTCCTTCTTCTTCAAAGGAAGCGAGACCACAAAGCTGACCCCGAAAGAACACGCCGGCGTTTACGTTAAGTTGGTCGAGAATGTAAGAAAGCCTGTCCATAAGCCACTCCAGATAATTGGCATAGAAGTTTGAACGATCGTACTCATTCAGTACCGCTCAAGGCCTTAATGTTTCAGACGTAGTCATCATTCATTCAAAGGAGATACCCAATGACTCGTTTCAACAAACTTCGTGCCTTCGTTGCTGTTGCTGCCATGAGCGCTGCCTCTGTTGCTTTTGCTGCTGATATCGACATGAATGCCGACGCAAATGATGTTGCCATCAGCGGCTACGATCCTGTGGCTTACTTTTCCGATTCAGAAGCCACCAAGGGTTCTGCGGAATACACCGCCACCTACAAGAACGCGATCTACCATTTCTCCAGCGCCGAGAACCGTGATCTGTTCCGTGCCGACCCCAGTGCCTATGCGCCTCAGTACGGTGGTTACTGCGCGTTTGGCGTGACCATGGAGAAAAAATTCGACGTTGATCCCGAAGCCTGGCGGATTGTCGATAACAAGCTGTACCTGAACCTGAACAAAGACGTGCAGAAGCGTTGGCTCACCGATGTGCCCGGTTTCATCGCCAATGCCAACGACATCTGGCCGGAGATCAAAACTGTGGAAGCAGCCGAGCTGTAATTCCCTGCCAATGATATGAGCACGTCCCGGGGTCCTTGGCGTTATTGCTCGGGGACCCTGAAACAAACTGTGAAGGTGATAGATATGAACCAGAAACTTCTTTTCAGCGCAGCACTGGCGGCGGCATTGGCCGGCGCCATGTCCGCGCCCCTGGCTCACGCAGGTGGCAAAGAAAAGTGTTACGGCATTTCGCCTGTAGGTGGTAACGATTGTGCGAACCTTGCCGGAACCCACTCCTGTGCAGGGCAGTCCAAAGTCGCCAACGACCCGGGTGAGTACAAGATTGTCGAGAAAGGCACCTGCGAGGATCTGGGTGGTTTTGACAAGGAAACGGCCCTGAAAATCATTGCTGAGAAAGGCAAAGGTTAAGAGCCATGAGTAATCGTCAGGCCACAGCCCACAGCAATCCGGAACTCAAGAAGACCGCCGTTGGGGTAGGGCTGCGATCCGAGCACTACCAGAATGTTCTGGAGCAGACACCCGCGCTCGATTTTCTTGAGGTCCATTCGGAGAATTTCTTCGCGGACGCTGGTATCGCTGTCGATCTTCTTCAAGAGGTCTCGGCCAGCACGCCAATCAGTCTGCATGGCACCTCGGCAGGTTTGGGGTCGGTTGAGGCTGTTCCTGATGATTACCTCAAGAAACTCAAGCGTCTTGTGGATCGGGTGGATCCGATACTCGTGTCGGACCACCTGTGTTTCACCTGGGCAAGGATCGGCGGAAGGCTTTTTCACGGTGGTGATCTGCTACCCATTCCCTTTACCGAAGACAGCTTGCGGCATGCGGTTAATAACATTGATCGCATACAACAGTACCTTGGCCGTCAGATCGCTATTGAGAATGTCTGTGCCTACATCGAGTATGACCAAAGTGATTTCGACGAAGCGAGTTTTCTCGGTGAAATCGTAGCTCGCACGCAGTGTGGCCTGATCCTCGATATCAACAATCTGATGGTGAACGCCCGCAATGGGCAAGTCTCAAACCTGGAGAACTTTGTTGATCGCTACGTCGAATCACTCGACTACTCTGCGATCACCGAGATTCATCTTGCGGGCTCGACGCCCGTGGGCGACGAAGAGTTACTGATCGACGACCATGCCCGCCCGGTATCCGAGGCTGGCTGGCAAATCTACCAGCGCGTACTCAATGCGGTCGGTCCCAGGCCTACGTTGATCGAATGGGATAACAATCTCCCATCCTGGCGCGAACTTCTGGGTGAGGCTAGCAAGGCCAGAAAAGCACAGCGCCAGGTATTGAGAAGGGAGCGCAGCCTATGAATCTGTCTGATTACCAGGCCCATTTCCTGCAATTCCTGTTCGGCGCCACCAGCGAGCCGGTGTTACCCAATTCAGAAGTGTACCGATTCGGGGTTGAGGTAAAGGCAGTTCGAGCCCTCGAACAAAGTTATCCAACTGTGAGGGCACTGGTCGGGCCTGCCGACTTTGAAGGCCTGGCTCTCGACTATTTCCAAATGATCCGCAAACAGAGCGGCGACTGGAGTGATTTCGGCTGGGGCTTTCCGAGCTGGATTATCTCGAACCGGATTTCAGACCGGGTTCCTTATCTCTCCGATGTGGCGCGCCTCGACAATTACATCGGGCGAGTCGAGAGAAGCCAATATGAAGAGGTGAACGTCGACAGCTTCGCCGTAATTGGAGAAGACCTGGCGTCCTGCTCTCTGATTCTCAACAAAGGACTCCAGTTTTTCCGCTCCATGTACCCGGTGGTCAGTATCTGGGAGGCGCACAAAAGCGAAACACCGAAGGACACACTCAGTTTTGCTCAGGCGAAGAGAATGATCGCCAGGGGCCGAGGCCAGAATGCGCTGATCTATCGCGCAGGTTGGAAAGGGATGGCGGAACTCATTCCTGAGAAAGACTTATTGTTGCTGGAGTCAGTCAGAAACCAGCGGAGTATTGCCGAAGTCTTTTGCGAGGATGTTCTGAAAGACACCAGCTTTACCCATTGGCTGCAAGACATGATCGCAAAAGGCGTCATTGTTGGCGCCAAAGCCATTCATTAAGAGGAGATTGACATGAAAACGTTGGCATACAGTTTCTATGGTTTGAACGATTCGGTTCAGCGACTGATTGGTAGCCTGCTACCCATTGCACTGCTTCTCGGGCGGCTTTATGTGGCCTGGGTCTTTTTTAAAGCTGGTCTCACAAAGATTGATGACTGGGGAACAACGCTGTTTCTGTTTGAGGAAGAATACAGTGTTCCACTGTTGAGTCCCGAGTTTGCGGCCTTCCTGGCGACTTTTGGCGAACTCGTTTTTCCGGTGTTGCTGGTGATTGGTTTGTTTTCGCTGGTGTCTTCCCTGGGGCTTTTCGTCATCAACATTGTAGCGGTCATCAGTCTTGAAGCGATTGCGCCAGCGGCGGAGTTATATCACGTGGTCTGGGGCTTGATCCTGATGGCTCTGGCTATGTGTGGTCCGGGTGTGTTCTCCCTGGATAAGCTGATTGGCGACCGGTTGAGAAAAGCCTGATCCATAATCGTTCACCCCTTGGCGTATTCGGCATTTACCCTCGCGTCGATATTGTTCACCGAATACGCCCTTTTTATTCTTCAGAAAGTTCCCGGAGGAACCTCGTTGTGCCGATTGTAAATCTCAATACGTTTGACGAATTGGGCGAACTTGCCAATAAACACGAATGGCTGCTACTGGATTTCTGGGCACCCTGGTGTGCGCCCTGTAAGGTCATGAATCCCGTGCTTGAACAGTTCAGTGAACTGAATCCCGATAACGCCGTCATCAAGGTGGATGTGGATCAGAAGCACGAGATCGCTGCCAAATTTGGCGTCAGGGCCATTCCGACGCTGGTTCTGCTGAGACGAGATCAGTTCATGGGGCAGGAGACCGGGTCCAAATCCCTGAAAGATTTAAACAAGTGGATCGACGGCCTGAAACATAAGGTATCGCAGTTGGCGTGAGTTGTTGGCGGTTTTCAGAGTAAACTCAGTTTGCCGGGTCCAAAGCCCGGCTTTTTTTATTCGGAAATCGGGGAAGGTGCACTTCTAATCGATGTTCCGAATAATTCCCTGAATGCGTTGTGGAGATGGATCAGGCAATGACAGTCGATCTGGCCAAATATCAGGCACTTGAAAATACTCTTCGACAGAGTATCGAGGATGGTCGATGGGGGCCCGGCGAACGACTGCCATCCATAAGAGCACTATGTAACCAGTACGGCTTTTCCAAGATTACGGTACAGCATGCGTTGCAACGGCTCGAGGCTCAGGGAATGGTCGAGGCCCGGGAGAGAAGCGGCTTTTTTGTGTCGCGTGGGCATAGCGAGTTCGAGCCCCCAAGGCAAGCCACCGTGCCTGCCGAGCCTCAGCCTGTCTCAGTGAGCCAGGTTTTTCAGGACATCATGACCCGAAGCGCTGCCTTTGATTTGCTCCCCGATCTCCATAGCGACGAGCCGCCACCGGGCATAATTCAGCTGAACCGGTCAATCGGCCGGGCCCTGCGTCGCCAATCCGCGAGCTTCCAGTATTATGACGAGCCGGCTGGTGATCAGGAGTTGAGAACTCAGCTTGCGCTGCGAGCCGCCAAAAGAGGGTGGACGGCTGTTGCCAATCAGTTCTGCATCACCTCTGGTTGTCAGCAGTCCCTGTTCCTGGCCCTGATGGCGGTTTGCCAGAGCGGTGACGTGGTTGCGGTGGAAGCGCCGGGGTTTTATGGCGTTCTTCAGTTGCTTGAGCAGCTCGATCTCAAGGTACTCGAGATACCGGCCTCGCCGACAAGCGGTATGGATATCCAAGCGCTCGAAAAGAGCCTTCAGGTCTGGGACATCAAGGCTTGCGTCGTTTCACCGTCCTTTGCCACCCCTACCGGGGCTGTCATGCCTTCCGAAGACCGTCGACGGTTGCTCGAGCTTGCTGCTCGACACGATCTGGCCATCATTGAAGATGACATATACGGCGAGTCAGGGTGGTTTAACACCCCCGACTCCCTGAAGGCGATTGATGACCATGACCGCGTCATCCACTGCAGCTCTTTCTCGAAAGTTCTCTCGCGAGACCTGCGTTTGGGCTGGGTTTCAGGTGGCCGGTGGCATCGAAACATACTGCAGCTGAAATTGACCTCCCAGTTGGCCAGTAGCCGCTTCTTGCAGCAAGGCGTGGCAAGCTTTATTGCCGAGGGCGGCTACGCATCGTACCTCCGACGGTATCGGCAAAGCTTGCGCCTGCAGCGAGACTATCTACTGGATCTGCTGGGGGACTGGCCGGTGCCTTTGAAAGCAACCGCGCCTCAGGGTGGTTTGGCTTTGTGGGTGGAATTGCCGCCAGAAGTCGACACTCTGAGCCTTTACGCCAAAACCCTCAAGGAGGGTATTGTCATAACGCCCGGTAGCCTCTTCTCGGTTTCCGGAAAGTTTTCGAACTGCCTGAGAATCAGTTTTGCCCATCCCTGGAACGAAGCACGAACAGATGCGTTGCAGAGACTACCTGCACTCATGTTCTGAAGATCCTCCATCTGTCCCTATCAAATATTAAAAAAGTGGTCCTGCCCCTGTTTAGTGCGATCCATTAACCTCGCGTCACCTTTTATTCCTTAATGATGGCAAGGTGCGCAAAAAATGAGTC
Source organism: Marinobacter sp. tcs-11 (assembly GCF_002049515.1). Taxonomy (NCBI): domain Bacteria; kingdom Pseudomonadati; phylum Pseudomonadota; class Gammaproteobacteria; order Pseudomonadales; family Marinobacteraceae; genus Marinobacter; species Marinobacter sp. tcs-11. Next base: position 60,389 of record NZ_LLYU01000019.1, read on the forward strand.
GCCTTATCTCTGTAAAGCAAATCGAGTCAACTTCGAAAGTCCCAGAGGCCGAACACAAAATCCAACCCCGAAGTTTCTCCGGCTTCTATCGTCGAGTGCGAATTACCGGAGGTGTTGTTCTCTTTGCGCTGTATTTTGGTGTGGCGTGGCTCGACTGGGGTGGCAGACAGGCGGTCCTCTGGGATCTCTCAGCGAAGAAGTTTCATATCTTTTCCGCCACGTTCTGGCCAGAAGACTTGGTGCTGCTCTCCGGGATTCTCCTCATTTGTGCCTTCGGTTTGTTCTTTCTCACGGTGTTGGCCGGTCGGGTGTGGTGCGGCTACGCGTGCCCTCAGAGTGTCTGGACCTGGGTCTTCCTGTGGGCGGAGCGAGTGGCGGAGGGCGATCGATCAAAAAGGATAAAGCTTGATGCAGCGCCGCTCAGCGTAAAGAAGATCGTTCGTCGCGGTTCCAAACATGGGCTGTGGCTCCTTATCAGTCTCTTAACGGCGATAACGTTTGTAGGGTATTTCACGCCGATACGCGATCTTGTCGGTGATCTTTTTACCCTGGAAGCATCAGGTTGGGCCCTGTTCTGGGTCTTGTTCTTTACTGCGGCCACTTATCTGAATGCTGGTTGGCTGCGCGAGAAAGTCTGTTTCCACATGTGCCCTTACGGCAGATTCCAGTCGTCCATGGTGGATGCGGACTCCGTGGTTATTTCCTATGACGCTGAACGGGGTGAACCTAGAGGTTCTCGGAGAAAGGATGCTGTGCCAGCTTCAGCGGAGCTGGGAGATTGCATTGATTGTCAGCAGTGCGTGCAGGTTTGCCCGACAGGGATTGATATTCGGGACGGCTTGCAAATGGAGTGTATTGGGTGTGCCGCCTGCATTGATGCCTGCGACTCGATCATGGACAAAATGGGCTATGCCCGTGGCCTGGTTCGTTACGTCAGCGAGCGAGAGCTGGGCGGTGGAACAGCGAACCTGTTCAGACCACGGCTGCTGGGGTATTTCGCCTTCCTGGTTCTGATGATTGCGCTGTTTGCATGGGGCGTGGCGTCCAGACTTCTGATAACACTCGATGTTGAAAGGGACCGGGTATGTATCGGTATACCAATGAGGGAGAGGTCGAAAACAGCTATCTGCTGAAGCTCACTAACAAAGACAGCAGCCAGAAGTACCTCATCATAGAGGTTGAAGATCCATTGCGAGCGTCAACCACAGGCCCTTTGGGCGTGGTAGTTGAGGCCGGAGAGAAGGTTGAGGTTCCTTATTCCGTGGCCCTGCCTGCATCTGCCCTCAATGCTGGCGCCAACGACATCGTTTTTCAGATCAGCACCCTGCATGCGGAGAAGGAGTTGGTTACCGAAACCAGTACGTTCCTTGCTCCGTCAGAACACTGATTTGGAGCAGGCGCGTCGCTGTTTTTGGCGCGGGGCGGCTTGCGACCGACAGGCCGCCCAGACTAAAGCCTATGGATTCATGATTTGCTGGAATTCGCTTTCGGGCGGCAGTCCAAGCCGCATTTTCACGTTCCCGTTGCCGTCTTTATAGTAGATCCCCGGAGTGGCGCTGACACCAAGTTCCGACATCAAACGGTTATTAGCTTCCACCCCTGATTTACCGCGCTCTGACGCATCGTGTACAGGCACAATACCGCCACTGCGGAAGGTCTCAAAGTTCCTGATCAAGGCTCCATGGGGCTTTTTCGAAGCGAGAATGGTTGAAGCTTTCGCGACGCTGTCGCGGGCCAACACGCCTACGACGATATGCCGGATCTGAACTTTCCCGGCATTGATCCACGGCGCTGCGGCTGTTCTGAATCTGTGACAGTAAGGACAGTTTGGATCTACGAAGGCGTAAACAAGGATTTCGGCATTGGGGTCGCCGTCCTGGATCCAATGACTCTCTTCGAGCCTGCTCCACGCTTGCTTATTCTGGGCATTGATGAACAACTCTTGAACCTTTGGCGCCGAGAGGTTGGCCCCATTCTTATCAATCAATGTTCCAACGAATGCGTGTTCGCCATCGCGCGTAACATAGATCGTGACTGGGGAACCCTTTGAATCCAGTACATATCCAGTCATTCCGTCGACAGCTTTGAAAGACGACACAACTTTCAGGCTCCTATCTGTCACCTGTTTAATGATTTCCGAGTGACCGCCGGAAGCGTGGGCTGTTGCGGAGAAAAGAAAGGCTGCGCTGATTAAAGCAGACAGCCCCGAGATTGATTTGTCCATGATGCCTACCCCCTATGCAATTTCGGAACGACGAGTTGAGGGCACTAATCTAGTACTGACAACGGTCGGGTAGGCGGCGAAATGTGTTTAAAAGTTTGCAGAATGTTCGAGTGTACTGAGTTCCAGAGTTATATGCGCCGCAGCAATCAGAGACCCAGGTCACTGAGGCCGGGGTGATCATCAGGCCGGCGACCAAGGGGCCAGCGAAAAAGCCGATCTGACTCTTTGATGGGGCTGTCGTTGATACAGGCGAAGCGTCGCTCCATCAGGCCGTCGGCATCGAATTCCCAGTTTTCATTGCCGTAGGAACGGAACCAGTTTCCGCTGTCGTCATGCCATTCGTAGGCATAGCGCACGGCAATGCGGTTGTCAGTGTAGGCCCAGAGCTCCTTGATCAGTCGGTAATCCAGCTCACGATTCCATTTACGGGTTAGGAACTCTTCGACCTGTTTGCGGCCATTGGCGAACTCAGCCCGGTTGCGCCAGCGTGTGTCCTCTGTGTAGGCGAGGGCGACCTTCGCCGGGTCACGGCTGTTCCAGCCATCTTCTGCAAGGCGGACTTTTTCAATGGCTCTCTCCCGTGTGAAGGGAGGTAGTGGTGGACGTTGGGTATTCATAGGGTTTCTCCAGCTTTAGCAAAACAAAGTTAAAAGGCCGCCTGGATTAGAGCAGGGCGGCCAGCTCATTTCGTGCACGGTGCAGAATGACCCGCAGGTTTCCGTGGGAAATTTCGAGCACATCCGATACCTGCGAACCGGTGAGTGGGCTCATGCCCTTGAGCAGAATCGCGTTGGCGTGATCCCGGTTCATATTTTTCATTTCAATGCGAATACGTTCCTGAACCTTTGCAGTCTGGGTAGCCAACTCCGGTTCGCTGAGATGCCCGGTCGCGCCATTAAATTGGTTGTCCGGTGCGTTATCGGACAACAGGGCAAGGCTGGGCGTCGCGGGGAATTCTTTACGTTTTTCCCGGTAGGTACTGAAAGCCTTATTGGTGACAATCCGGCACAGCCACGTTTTGAGAGAAGAACGGCCCTCGAAAGAAGCAATGGCTCCAATGGCCGCCATCCAGGCCTCCTGAGCGATATCCTCGGCAAGCGCTGCAGAGGTGTATTTGGCCGCAACTCTCAGCATTACTGGATGATATCTCCGGTAAGCTTCCGCAAAGGCTTGTGGGTGCCCGGCCTGCAAGCCATCAATCAGATCAGCTTCAGGCCCAAACACGGGCGCCTTCCGCGTGGTTTTGATTTGTAGGTCCATCGTGCTCTTCTCCGTGCCGTGTTCGCTGGTGGTTCGTAAATGGAACCGACAACAACACCAGTCAAAAAACACCCTGTTCGTTATGCTCGTGGCATTTCCTGAAGTAGACAAGTCGGTCTATTTTTAATTCTAGACAGATCTGTCTAATTTGGTCAAGATATATTCAATGAAAAAAATGGAGGCCTGCAGATGGGGCGAAGACAGGATTTGATCGATACGGCATTGCGACTGTTCTACGAGCACGGGATCCATGCTATCGGTATCAACCAGGTGCTGCAGGAGTCGGGTGTAGCAAAGCAAACGCTCTACAATCATTTCGAGAGCAAGGACAGCCTGGTAGAGGCGGCTGTTGAACACCGCGACAAGCTGTTTTTCCAATGGCTGGAGTCGCGAATGAACAGTCGGCCGGCGGGAAGAGAGGCTCTCATGGAGATGTTTGATGCAGTTCACGACTGGTTCAATAACCGCGTACCAACGCTGCATCGTTTCTATGGGTGCTTTTTTATCAATACCTGCGGAGAGTACAGCGATCCCGAGCATCCGGTACATAAGCGATGTGCAGCTCACAAAACCAGGGTTTTCGAGCTACTGAAGCGACATGCTCTGGAGATCTGCACTTCAGAAACTGAAGCAGAAGAGCTTGCCAATGCACTGTTTTTATTGAAAGAGGGCGCTATTGTTAAGGCCCACGTTGAAGGTGACCTGGATGCGGCGCTGAAGGCAAAAGCGATTGCCTCAAGGATGATTTCGCCGCACTGAGAGTCAGCGCGGCGAAATCAGGGTGGTTAACGATACCTGGAAACGGGCACATTCAGCCCGGAGGATTTCTGGCAATCCCGCTCGCTGGACAGCTTGCCAAGCATGAAAACGCAGAACGGAACGCAGTAGGTCAAGGCTGCCGGCAGCCATTGAATTTTTTGATATCCGAACAGCGCATCATGTTGATTGATCAGCAATAGAATCGAACCTACTACCAGGGCAACCTTTGCCGCCTGTGTGTGGTAACGCCTGAACAGTTCAAGCAACTGCATGGGATGCCTCCTCGCGTTCAATAGTTTTGAGCTGTTCTGCAGCATCACGGAAAGCGGTGCGAACACCTTCTTCAATAACCGGGTGATAGAAAGGCATCCCGAGTATCTCGTTTACCGTAAGAGACTGCTGCACGGCCCAGGCCAGCAGATGGCCAATATGCTCCGCAGCCGGTCCGAACATTTCTGCTCCCAGCAGAATGCCGCTATGCTTGTCTGCGTAGATTTTCAGCATGCCCTGGTTTTTGGCCATTACGCGGCTTCTTCCCTGATTGTGAAAACTGACCTTCCCGGTGATGAAGGTGTAAGGGAGCAGTTCGTGCGCTCGTTTGCCCACACTGGCAATTTGGGGGTCGGAAAAGACAACGCCCAGCCCAGCACGTCGATGGCCGGGTTCCACAGTGGGAAAGGTTCCCGCGTTGCTACCCGCGATACGCCCCTCATCTGAGGCCTCATGTAAAAGGGGCAGCTCATTTTTTGCGTCACCTGCAATAAAGATGTGCGGTGCACTGGTTTGCATGGTGTATCGGTCGGAATCAGGAACGCTGCGGGCGCCCAGGGCGATTCCGGTATTTTCGAGGCCGAGCTTGTCAGTGTTCGGAATGCGACCGGTTGCCGCCAGAACATACTAAGAAGTACAAAAGTAAGCGGACATCATTTATAATGTAGGCATTGTTCAACCGACCTTATCGGAGTTGCCTACTCATGCGCCATACTGACGGTCGTAAACTGGATCATAAAACTCTGGAAG